>NZ_JAQOWX010000075.1:0-29081 GCF_028462495.1 Paucibacter sp. XJ19-41 | reverse complement strand
ACGCGCTGGTCAGGCCGCGACCGTCTGACTTAAACCAACTAGCCTCCTCGGAAACCGGGGCGCTTCAGTATCGCTCACCTTTGAGCGCGATGGCGTTCCTCACGTAATTAGCCGAAACCTTGCATCGCCGAACGACGCGACGCTTGACGGAAAGGCGGTAACGCGCAAAGCCATCTTGAACACCTTGACTGGGGGCGAGTCGCCGCCCGCCGACCGTGTTGACAACCTGGTTGCCCTCTTCAGGGCTACGCATCTATTTAGCCAGGACAGACAGGTTCTTACGGAGGACATATCTGAGCACTGTGCCCTGCGTGCCGACATAGTTTCACGAATGCTTGCTTTCGACGACTACGTCAATGGTGTGAAGAAGGCTACTGAAGTCCTCAAGCTGGCAGAGCAACAACTCAAAACGGCCAGGAAGGCTGCAACCGACACCAGAGCGCAAGTGGATGTCGATGTCCAGGAGCTGGCGCGACTTCAGGCGCTACTGGCGTCGGACACCTCGCCCGAAGCTCTTGACGGTCGATTCCTGGAGCTTGAGCGAGCAGTCAATGAGGCGGGTTACCAACTCGGCAGCGCAGAGGTTCGCGATACCCGCGCGTTGCGGGCGCAGTTGGAATCGGCCGCAGAACAAACAATTCGCCGGCAGTCGACATTGGACGTCTTGCGAGCGCAGGCCGCTCGCGCTCGCGCTCTTCAAGCTGACCTTCCCAGCCTTCTAGCGGTTAAGGAAGGCAGGCGGTTGGCTTCGTTAAAGGCTGACGAGGAAGCTGCGGTTGCCGAAGCGGCTTTACTTGCTGCCCAGACAGAGTTGAACCCACGAGGTCCTCAGGCAACGGAAGCAACGCGGCTGCGCGACTGGTACACCTGGGCGATATCCGTTCATCCCAACTACGCACGACTGGTAGCTGAATGCGCCAGTCTCTCGGTTCGACAGAACGAACTGCAAGCCGACACAGCACGGCACGGCGTCGTTGAAGAGCGGGCGCTTGCGCTGCACGCGAATGCAGTGACGGCCCTCCGTCGGGCGGAAGAGCTCTCCAATGCAGGTGCGACCAGGCGCGCTCGATTGCAGGCTGTAGGTTTGTCCTTGGAGCTCGCGAGGAGTTTGCCTCAGCAAATCTCGCTGGCCAAGGTCGACGAGGCAGCCGCTCAAACCGAATGCGACGGCCAGCAATCTCTCCTTGGTGAGGAGAATCAAGCAGCACTCGCCAAGTCGTTGGACGTCGTCCGACTGGAGCGGCAACTCGCGACGGCGATAGCTGAGGCTAGCAAGCTGAAGGGGCTTATCGCTGAATTGCGGGGCCATGTCCACGGAAGCTCTTGCCTGCTGTGTGGCCATGACCATGGCAGCCAGGAAGGCCTCCTAGCCGCAATAGACCGGCAAACGGAGCAGAGTGCCGCAGTAGTCCAAATCGGCGAGGACCTGGCGGCGGAGCGGTCGAAGAAGCTCTTGTTGGAAGGGGGCGTCGAGCGGCGGAAGGCATTGATTAGCCAAGCTCAATCGCGCCTCGAAGCTGCTCGCAACCATCGAGTGGGGCTGGAGCGTCAGCAGCAGGAGCTGTACACGTCGTTCGTTTCGGCGGGCCTAGCCCTTGATGAAAACGTGTCGACGGAACATGCGCGACTAGCCTCCGAAGCTGCAGATGAGGAGGCCCGGGGACTGGCTTCAGCAGCCGCTGCACAGCAGCAACTGGGAGTTGCGGACTCTGAGCTTGCGGCTGCTCGCCAACAGCATGCGGCGGCGAAGGCAGAGCTACAAGCGGTCACTTTTGCCATTGCGAACGCCAAACAACAGGTGGACGAGCATCTCGCGTCTGCTCGAACCGGCGCCATAGACCTCGATGCCGGGTTGGACCGCCTTCAAGAAACCCATAGAAAGCTTGAGGTTGACCTCGCCACGGCAACCACGCTCCTCCAGTCCGCCTCGGCAGCGCATGAGCAGCACCGCACTTCGGCCACAACCGCGCGAGCACATGCGACGACGATGAGAAGTTCGCTTGCGGACGCTGTGAAGATGTTGGACGCTTGCAATGCGGAGTTCGGCAGGATTGATGCCGCGCTCTCGGCGGGAGGTCTGACCCTTGATGTTTCAGACGAGAGGTTCACGGAGCTGACGCAAGAACTGGCGGGCCGCGCCTCTGTCGCGCTGCGCCTCCGGGACAGAGCGGCTGAGTTGGAAGTCGCGGTCGATGCTGCAGCCACCTCAGCAGCATTTCAGAGCATTCGGACAAGAATTGATGCCGGGAAGGTGGTCCTTGAAGCGGCTGCGGCTCAGATGGCGCACGTCGAACCTTGGGTCAAGTACTTCGGCGATGTCTGTACTCTCCTGAACGGTCAGCAGTCTTTGGCCACGAATCACTTCACGACGGAGTACGGCCCCCGCACGGCCGTGATTCAACGTCGTTTGCGGCCGGTGTATGGGTTTCAAGACATCAAGGTCACCACGAAGGACACCTCCATTGAGGTTCATGTCAGTCGTAACAACCAGGACCTCCGCCCAACGGACTATTTCAGCCAATCCCAGGTTCAGACCCTCGTCCTCGGCTTGTTCCTCACCGCTTGCAGCACGCAGACCTGGTCGGGCTTCTCGTCCATCATGATGGACGACCCGGTCACGCACTTCGATGACCTGAACACCTACGCGCTGTTGGACCTGGTTTCTGGGCTCCAGAGTTCAAGCGAAGGAAACAAGCAGTTCGTGATTTCAACTTGCGACGAGAAGCTGCTTCAACTGGCGCGCCAGAAGTTCCGCCATCTTGGAGAAGCCGCGAAGTTCTATCGCTTCTCGGCGATTGGTGTCGACGGGCCGTTGGTCGCGGAGCTTCCAATGTGATGTTGGAGGAAGATGGCTGAACTAAACCGGCCTGACGCAGATTCTCTGACGGCGGAAGCACGAAGCCCGAGGCGACCGACCGAAGGAAAGACTGTCGCAATCGAGGTCTCTGCCTTCATTCGTCTTCGTCACCGTCACCGTCTTCGAGCAAATGAGCCGGAGGTTCCTTGTCCTCAACTCCCGCATCTTCAGAGGCTGCGGCAAGAGCTTTCTGCATCAAGGTAATGAACCCCCCGAGTGCTGCGATGCCCTTTTGGAATTCTCCTGGTAGGAGCACGCTCCGCTTCTTGTCGAAAGTCAGAACATGACAGCCCTCAGGTGCCTCCCATCCAGGAGGAATTGACTCCGTGGCTATCCCGGCGATCCACGCACTGTCAGCGCGTGATCTCTTCTCGCGCCGTTCGAGCCTTGCGAAACGCCGCGGGAGGCCGCCCCAGCAAGCGCTGGAATGATCGCCTCATGCGCTCCGTGCTTCCGAAGCCGCAATCCTCGGCAATGCGCTGCACCGACGGCAGACCGCCCTCCAGTGCGGCACGCGCCGCCTCCACGCGCAGCCGCTCGACCACGTGCGCCGGCGTCGCCCCGGTTTCCGCATGAAAACAGCGCGCAAAGTGGCGAGGGCTCATGCAGGCACGCGCTGCCAGCGCTTCCACGCGATGGTCGAGCCGCAGGTTGCGCCTGATGTGTTCGAGCAGTTCGCCGAACCGCCCCTCGGGGCGCTGCAGGTCCAGCAGAGGCGAGAACTGCGACTGCCCGCCCGGGCGCCGCCGCTCCACCACCAGCTGGCGCGCCGCCTCGAGCGCCACCTCCTCGCCGCAATCATGCGCGACCAGCGCCAGGCACAGGTCGATCCCCGCCGTCATGCCGGCGCTGGTCCACAGCTCGGGGAGACGAACCGAGCCGCTACGGGTGGCAGGCTCTCTGACGAAAATCCGATCCGGCTGCAGGCCAACCGCAGGGAACTCGGTGGCGAACTGCCGGCTGCGGGACCAGTGCGTGGTGGCCGTGCGATGGTCGAGCAGGCCCGCAGCGGCGAGCAGCAGGCTGCCGCTGCAGATGCTGGTGATGCGCGCGCCCGTTTGACTGGCACGTTGCAACCACCGCACCAACTGCGGATCGCGACAGGCGGCATCGATGCCGTCGCCGCCAATCACCATCACCAGGTCGACATCGCTGCACGTTCGCGGCAGCGATTGCACCGGCCAGGCCACGCCTGCCGAGCTGTTCACGGAGCCGGCCATGCTGGCCGCCAGGCGCCAGACATAGCTGCCCGGCCGCTGCAGCCGCGCCACCTCGAACACCGCCATCGGCCCGGCCAGGTCCAGCTGCTGGAAACCAGGGAACAACACGAAGACGATGCGGCAGGCCATGGCCCATTCTGACAGCGCCGGAGACACTCTTGCGTGGCAGAAAAAGTGGGAACAGCGTCATGGCTGTCGGCGGCAGGATTGCGCAAACTGCGCAGCATCTTGAATCGATGCGCGGCAAAGGGGGCCGCATTGCCATGCAGGTAGGCATACTGATCTTTGACGAGGTGGAGCTGTTGGACATGGCAGGGCCGTACGAGGTCTTCACGACCGCATCGCGGGTGCATGCCAGGACCCAGCCTGTGGGCACAGCGCCGCTCTTCAACGTGACCACGCTGGCGCATGACAGCCGCGCCGTGCGTGCCCGCGCCGGCCTGCGCCTGCAGCCCGACGCCACGCTGCACGACCATCCGCCGCTCGACTGCGCCATCGTCCCCGGCGGCGTGGTCGACGCCGAGCTCGGCCGGGCCGAGCTGATGGCCTGGATCGCGGCGCAGGCGCGCACGACGCGCATCGTCGCCTCGGTTTGCACGGGCGCATTGCTGCTGGCTCATGCCGGCGTGCTGGATGGCCTGGAGGCCACCACGCATTGGGAGGATGTGGATGCGCTGCGGGCCCTGAGGCCGGGGCTGCACGTGCGGGAAGGCCTGCGCTGGGTCGATGCGGGCGCCATCGTGACGTCGGCCGGGATCTCTGCGGGCATCGACATGAGTCTGCACCTGGTCGAGCGGCTGCACAGCCGGAAACTGGCCTTGCGCACGGCACGGCAACTGGAATTCGACTGGACGGAGGCCGCATGAGCGAACTCGGGAACGAGCTCATCACCATCATCAGCCGTCCCGACATCGTGTTCGGGCAGGGCCATGGGTCCTGGCTGACCGACGAGCGCGGCAAGCGCTACCTCGACCTCGTCCAGGGCTGGGCCGTGAACAGTCTCGGGCACAGCCCGGCCGTGGTCGCCCAGGCGCTGGCGGACCAGGCGCGCCGCCTCGTGAACCCGGGACCGGCCTTCTACAACCGGCCGATGCTGGATCTGGCAGAAAAGCTGGTGGCGCTGAGCTGCTTCGATCGCGTCTTCCTCGCCAGCTCGGGTGCCGAGGCGAACGAAGGCGCTGTCAAGCTGGCACGGCGCTGGGGCCGCAAGATGCGAGGCGGCGCCTACCAGATCATTGGATTCGAGCATGGCTTCCACGGCCGCACGCTGGCCATGATGAGCGCCTCCGGCAAGCCGGGATGGGACAGCATCTATGCACCCATGCCGGCGGGATTCGCCAAGGCCAAGTTCAATGACATCGGCTCGGTGGAGCGCGCGATCAGCCAGCACACCGTCGCCGTGATGATCGAGTTCGTGCAGGGCGAGGCCGGCGTGAATCTGGCGGACCCCGGCTTTGTGCGTGAACTTCGGGCGCTGTGCACCGAACGGCAACTGCTGCTGATCGCGGATGAAGTGCAGACCGGCATCGGCCGCTGCGGCCACGCCTTTGCGTACGAGCTGTTCGACATTGAGCCGGACCTGATGACCCTGGCCAAGGGCATTGGCGGCGGCGTCCCCCTTTCTGCGCTGCTGTGCAAGGAGCGCATCAACTGCTTCGAACCCGGCGATCAGGGCGGCACCTACTGCGGCAACCCGCTGATGGCCGCCGCGGGTCTTGCCGTACTGAACGAGGTGTGCCGCGAGGACTTTCTTGAGCAGGTGCGTCTGCGTAGCCACCAGTTCAGCAGCGGCCTCCAGCAGATAGCGCGCGACTTCAAGCTCCCAGGTGAGCGTGGCGCCGGGCTGCTGCGGGCGCTCGTGCTGCCCAGCGATCAAGCCGAGCAGGTCGCCACCGTCGCCCGAAATCTGGCGCCCGTCGGACTCCTGCTCAACGCACCACGGCCGGACCTGCTCCGATTCATGCCCGCATTGACGATCAGCGCCGCAGAGATCGACGAGGCGCTGGGATTGCTGCGGAAGACCTTGCGTGATGTCCTGTGCTGAGGGCGCTGCGTGCAGCGATCAGCGTCGCCCAGCGCAGGCCCTCAGCGCGCCAGGAACGCCAGCGCCCTGGCCACAAAGTCGGCGTGGAACTGAAACACCGCACCATGGCCGGAGTCCGGGTAGATGACGAGCTCGCTGTTCGGCAAGCGCTGCGCCAGATCGTGCGTGTTCTTGCTCGGCACCATGCGGTCGCTGTCGCCGTTGGCGACGAGCACCGGGTGACGAATCTTTGACAGGTCGGCAGGTGCCTTGTTGCCCCACAGCCGCAGCGCTTTCAGCTGGGCCTGCAGCGCGGCCACGGTGATGGCCTGGTCGCGGCCTTCGGTGCGCTCCTTCAGGCGCAGCAGAAACTCCTTGCCGGCGCGGATGCCGGCCGGTGTCCGGGTGAAGAACAGGAACTGCTTTGGATCCTGGAAGGTCACCCAGCCCCTGAGCATGTCGAGGTAGGTCACGCGCGCCACCTTGCTGATGCCTTCGCCGCCGGCCGGGCCGGTCCCGGTGATGATCATCCTGCGCACCAGCAGGGGCTCCATCTGCACGATTTCCTGGGCGATCATCCCGCCCATCGAGAAGCCGAACAGGTCGACCTGTTTCAGGCCCAGGGCCTTGATGAAGCTGATGGCGTCCCGGGCCATCTCCTCCATGGACGCCGCCGGGGCGCCGCTCGATGCGCCGACGCCGCGGTTGTCGAAGGTGATCACGCGGTGTCTGGCCGCAAGCCCGTCGATGACGCGTGGATCCCAGTTGTCCAGCACGGCGGCCAGGTGGATGAGGCATACCAAAGCGGTGCCGGGATTGTCTGTACCGAGCTCTCGGTAGGCGAACTGCACAGCTCCGGCAGCAACGGTCCGGGTCGGCACGTTCTTCCAGGTGTGCGGCGAGGTCAGCGAGGGGGTCATGGCTGGGTCTATGGTCGGTATCACTTGATCTTGATGACGACCTTGCCTTTGGCGCGGCCCGACTCGACGTAGGCCAGGGCCTCGTTGGTCGCATCGAAGGGGAACACCCGATCAATCACCGGGCGGATGGCTCCTGCCTCGATCAGCCGGGTGATCTCGCGCAGCTGGAGCCCGTTCGCCTTCATGAAAAGGAACGAGTAACGAATGTCTCGGCGCTGCGCCCTGCGCCGGATGCCGGAGCTCAGCAAGCGCATGACCAGCCGCACGAAGCCGCGAGCCGAAATCTCCGCGCCGAAATCCGGGTCCGGCGGTCCGGAGATGGAGATCAGCTTCGCGCCGCGCTTGAGCACCGTGAGGGACTTCTCCAGCGTCTTGCCGTCCTGGCTGTTGAGGACAAGATCGAAGTCGCGCAAGACAGCCTCGAAGTCCTGTGTCTTGTAGTCGACCACAATGTCTGCGCCGAGACCCTTGACGAGCGATGTGTTGCCCGAGCTGGTGGTCGTGGCCACCGTGGCGCCCACATGCTTGGCCAGCTGGATCGCGAAGCTGCCGACACCACCGGAGCCAGCCTGGATGAAGACCTTCTGCCCCTTCTTCAGCCCGGCTTTCTCAATCACTGCTTGCCAGGCCGTCAAGCCCACCAGCGGGATCGAGGCGGCTTCCACCATCGTGAGGTTGCGGGGCTTGGGCGCCAACGACGCCTCCTTGACGGGGACGAACTCGGCGAAGGTGCCGATCCGGAAGTCGTTCACTCGCGCATAGACCTCATCGCCCACCCTGAACTGCCGTGCCCGCGCGCCTGTCTTCACGACGACCCCGGCAAGGTCATGCCCCAGGGCGACGGGCAGGCGGTAGGGCAGGATGAGCTTGAGCTCGCCGCTCCTGATCTTGGCATCGAGCAGGTTCACGCCGGCCGCATGCACCTCGACCAAGACCTCGTCATCCCGCAGTTCCGGCAGCGCTGTTTCCGCCGACCGCAGCGGGCGCTTCTTGCCGTAGCGTTCCAGGAGAAATGCTTTCATCAGGCTTCCTTATTCCTGGCGCAACCAGGTCTGTGAGCGGCCCAATATGGGCACGCCGATATAGCCACGCACGCTGAGCTGCTGGCCGTTCTGCATGAGGCGCAGCTTGCTGCGGTAGACCTTGCCGTTGTCGGGGTCGAGGATCTGACCGCCAGCGTATTCATCGCCATCCTTGGTCAGGCCGCTCAGGATGACAAGGCCTAGCACCGGGGCGTTCTTGAGCGCGCCTTCGCATTTGTCGCACTTCGGATTCGGGTCTTCGCCGGCCGCCGGGAAGACCTTCTCGATCTTTCCCTGCAGCGTGCCATTCGATTCGGTGATACGTACCAGCGCGCGCGGCTTGCCGCTGACATCGTCCAGGTTCTTCCACAGGCCCAGCGGCGAAGCGTCGCCGGCCCGGGCGGGCAGGGCTGTGAGTGCCGCAGACAGTGCAATCAAAAAGACGGGTTTGAAGCTTTTTCGCATGATGATCATCATGTGTTGAGTCAAAAAAAAGGGGGAAGCCCGCCCTCACGAAATCAATGGCCGCCAGGCGCCAGGTGTTTGAGCGCTGCTTCACGCAAGCCCTCGGCCAGGGCAGGCTCATCCACGGCGCGCGACAACATCAGCGCCCCGACCATGGTGGAGATGGTGAGCAGTGCCCGCTCATGGGCGGCAGGCGATCCCCAGTCAGGCGACTGCCGAGCGAGCAGGTCCACCATCTCCTTGATGTGCCGCGTCGCCACGCGGCGCAACTCCGGCGCCTGACGGGAGGTCTCCGAGCCCAGCGCAGCCAATGGGCAACCGACATCCACAGCGGCGGCGTGTTCTTTGGAAAGGTAGACCGCGAGCATGGCCGTCAATGCCGATCCGGGCGGCACCTGGGCCACCACTTCGGCCACAGCTCCCGCGGACTCGGCACAAGCCCGTGCCGCCGCCTCGGCCAGCATGGCCTCGCGCGATGCGAAGTGGGAGTAGAAGGCGCCATGCGTCAAGCCGGCCTCCTTCATGATGTCCGCGACGCCGGTGCCGTCGTAGCCACTGCGACGGATGGCCCGGGCGGCCACCGCCACGATGCGTTCGTGGGTGGCGTCTTTCGCCGCCGCTCTTGCGCTGGTTCTGGAGTTTCGCATGATAGGCATCATATATTAGTTCGGATGCATGGCCAGGTCCCCTTCCACGTCTATGGAGATTCTTCGAGCGGGGTTTCTTCAAGGCACCGCGCAAGCCTTCAGGCGCCATCCGGCTCCGGCGGCATGCGGCGGTAGTTCACTTCGACGGCCAGCGCCTCGTCGCCTTCGGGCGTGATGTTGTACATGCGCAGGTCGAGCGTGTCATCGTCGGGCTGCTCGATGGCCGTGCGCCAGCCCCAGCGCGAGCCGCCTTGTCCGTCGCTGTAGCTGCCCAGCATGGACAGGCGCGGGTCGCCGCTGACGCCGGTGCTGAACATGAGGGCGGTGCCAGTGCCGAAACTCTCGGCCCAGGCCGATTCGTAGCGGCGCTCGTCCAGGTGGTAGGCGATCAGCGCCACGCCTTCCATCGGCTCGCCGGCGCAGTGGCCGGAGTACTCGTGCAACAGCACGCGGCCGCCCAAGAGCACGCGGATGCTGCCCCGCTGCAGCGATTCGTCCGCCAGCTTGCCGGGCTCGAACCAGAGGCGGAAACGGCCCTCCCACTGCCCCGCCATGCGCACCAACCGGGCGTGAACGCCATCAGCCAGCGATGCTTCGAATTCCTTGCGACCCATGATCCCTCCTTCAAGGCAGTGGTGTTGGCGACGGTCGAACTCTGCCATGAAGGGCGCTGAGCTGCCGCACGCACGTCAAGCTGCGTGCGGCAGCGCACATACGCGGCCCGCCCAGACTGCCAAGATAAGCCATTACTTGTCAGTGGGAGAGTCCTTCATGAGCGGTGTTCCGGCCATGGGTTCGCCCGCCTCGCGCGGCCTGCGTGGAATTCTCAGGGCCTGGTTGCAGGGCTGGTCAAGAGATCTGTGGCAGTCGGCCGGAGATCTGCCCGCTGAGGCCAGGCGGCCCAACGAGCATTTCTACGGCTCGGCTCGTGTGCTGGTGGTCGATGACAACCCGGTGAATCTGGTGCTGGTCTCGGCGCAGCTGGAGGCGCTGGGCCTGGTGCCCTGGCTGGCCGCTGATGGTGCGGAGGCCGTGATGCTGGCCTGTGCCAAGCGCTTCGACCTGATCCTGATGGACTTGCAAATGCCCGTCGTTGACGGGTTCGCGGCAACCTCCACGATCCGCCGCTTTGAGCGCAACAACTCGCGCTGCGCGGTTCCGGTGATCGCCTACTCCGACCTGTCGGTGGACGCGGATGCGCTGGCGCTGCACGGTCTGGATGGCCGCCTGAACAAGCCCTGCACAGATGAAGAGCTCAGGGACTGTCTGCTGCGCTGCTGCCCCGGCTATCGCCCGAACGCGGCCGACCCCAGCCTTGCCCGGGAGACCGGCCGCTGGCCACCACGGGCCAGCGGCCCCGACGCCGCGCCGCAGCATCGGACGTGAACACAGGATCCCCGCGTGGACCCAGCAGATGAAAAGGACCGAGCTCGAAGCGCACCCCGCATCGCGGGGCGGGGCTCGCTCGGCTGGCGCCCCGACCGCTGCGGCGTCGCCGCCGCAGCAGCACCCCGTCGGGCAGGCTGAGTCACCGGCCTGCCAATGCCTGAGCGAGATCAGCTCGGGCGGGACGCCCGCACGAGCGGATATCGCGCCGCAGGACTGGGATCTGCTCTTCCGTGCGGTGCTCGAGACCCTGGCCCGCGTGGCGGTCGACAAGACCGCGACCGAGGGCAAGGGCTTGCAGGCGCGCGTCAGCATGCTTCGCGAATGCCTGGACGCCCTGGACCAGTTGCGCAGATCGATGCCGGTGTAGAACGCGCCGGCGCTTGGCCAAGCGGCACCGCGCGGCGCCAAGTCCTACGTCCCCTGATGGCCTGCGCCTATTCGTGTCGCGCCATCGCGTCCCTAGCATCGTGGCTGTGCTGGGGAACCCCACGGCACCGAGTGATGCGGCTCGCCGCATCTCCACCCGCGCGCCGTTGAGTCGGCCGCTTCCACCCGCAACAGGAGTCCCTATGGACACGAACAGAGACAGCACGGACGGCAGATTGGTGACCGGTCTTTTCCCCGACCGCGCAAGTGCCGAGGCCGCTTATGGCACGGTCAATGATCGCGGCTACTCCCGTGATGACGTCAATCTGGTGATGTCGGACGAAACGCGCACGCGGCATTTCGTCGGCGACGGCGTGGAGACCGAGCTGGGCAACAAGGCGGCCGAGGGCGCCGGCATCGGCGGCGCCATCGGCGGCACGCTCGGCGCGATAGCCGCTGCGGTGGCGGCCGTCGGCACCACCCTGGCCTTGCCGGGTCTTGGCCTGGTGATCGCGGGACCGCTGGCCGCGGCCATCGCGGGTGCCGGCGCCGGTGCCGCAAGCGGTGGCCTGGTCGGTGCGTTGATCGGCTGGGCCATGCCGGAAGAGCGCGTCAAGGACTACGAGGACGGCATCCGCAAGGGCGGCATCCTGATGGGCCTGCGCACGCGCAATGAAGAGGATGCGGCTCACTTCGAGCAGAGCTGGAAGACCAACCAAGGCCAGCACGTCTACCGCTGAGCGCGGACGTCTTGGTGAAGCAAAGGAAATCCCATGATTTCGAACCTGTCTGAGCTCTACATCGACGAGCTCAAGGACCTGTGGTCGGCCAACGACCAGATGAGCCGTGCCTTGAAGAAGCTCGCCGCGAAGGCGACCCACCCCAAGCTGAAGGCAATGCTCGATAGCTCTCAGCAAGGCATCGCCGGGCACACCGATCTGCTGAAGGCCTTGATCGCCAATCAGGGCGAGAAGGTGTCCAAAGAGCATTGCCGGGGCATGCAAGGCCTGGTGGAGGAGGCCCTCAAGCACACGGTCGAGGACGGCCCGGAGCCGGGCCCCGTGCTGGACGCCGCGATCATTGCCCAGTACCAGCGCATGACGCACTACGGCATCACCGGCTTCGGCACCGTGGCAGCCTTCTCCAAGGCGCTGAAGCTCAAGGACGACAACAAGCAGCTGAGGGCTGCGGTGAAGGCCCTGTACCTGGCCGACGAGCTGATGACCGAGCTGGCTGAAGCGGCAGTGAACGAAGACGCCGCCGCCGAGTAGGGCTTCGCGTCAGCGGCGGGTGCCTCAGGGCGCTCGCCGTTGGCGCAGCGTCTTGGGTGCTGCCGCGCTCGGACTCATTGCCGCACCGGCCGAGCCTGCGATCACCACGCCGTCAACGCGTAGGACAAGCGGAGCATTCATTCGTCTGCCGACCCTGCGTGCGCAAGCGAACAGACGCCTGTTCGAGCGCTGCCTAAGGTGCAGTTTCTGCTTCGATATCCGGCCGCCAATCCGGCGCCGCAATCGCTGCGCAATGACAGGAACTTCGATGGACATCTCTTCAACAGCGGGCGCTGAGCGCATTGATCGTCGCCGCAGCCCGGCCGGCAGCCTTGCGGCGGACCTCGCGGAGCGCAGCGCCGTCTCGTGGGGCGCGGTGGCCGCAGGCGCTGCCGCGGCGGCCTCACTCTCGCTGATCCTGCTGATCCTCGGGGTTGGGCTCGGCCTGTCATCGGTGTCGCCCTGGGCGCGCGAAGGCGCGAACGCCGCGACGATAGGGTTGTCGACGATTCTTTGGCTGTCGCTGACCCAGGTGCTCGCTTCGGCGATGGGCGGCTATCTTGCGGGCCGGCTGCGCGCGAGATGGACCGAAGCGCCTGCCGACGAGGTGTACTTTCGCGACACGGCCCATGGCTTCCTGGCCTGGGCGGTGGCCTCGCTGGCCACCGCCGCGCTGCTGGGTTCGGTGATTGCTTCCATCCTCGGCGGTGGGGTGCAGGCGGGTGCCTCGATGGCGGCCACCGGCACGGCCAGCGCGGCCGTAGCCGGCTCCGCAGGCGGGGCGCAGGGACCTGCTCCCATGGGCTATTTCGTCGATGCCCTGTTCCGGCCCGTGGCGGCCAACGCTGAACAGGCCGCTTCAGCATCGGCCGTCAGCGCGCAAGCCCAAGCCTCCGACAAGGACAGGACCGAAGTCGGCCGCATCTTCATGAATGTCAGCCGCGCGCAGCCGCTGCCCGCCGAGGACATCCGCCATATCGGCCAGTTGGTGGCGCAGCGCACGGGGCTGTCGCAGCAGGACGCGGAAAAGCGGGTCAACGATGTCTACACCCGGGTTCAAGCAAAGCTGAACGACGCCGAGGTCGCCGTGCGTGAGGCTGCCGACAAGGCTCGCAAGGCCTCGGCCTACAGCGCGCTGTGGCTGTTCGTGTCGCTGCTCGTCGGCGCCTTCGTGGCGAGCTTGGCCGCGACCTTCGGTGGCCGGCTGCGCGACGCCTGAGTCCCTTCATCACACTCCCCGAGGTCGCCATCATGCGCTCACTGCTGCTTCTGTTTCTCGGCATCCCGATCCCGCTCATCATCCTGATCGCACTATTGCTTTGACGGCCTCGAGTGGAATCGACTGAAGACGCCGACACAGGCCGGCCATGGACCTCATCCCCATCCTCATCGCCAGCTCGCTCGTCTTGCCGGCCGTGGGCCTGGTGAGTTGGGCATGGCTGTGCATGGCCCAGGTCGAAACGGACTTGCGTGATTTCAACGCATTTGGCGGGCATTGGGTCCTGCATGGGCTCGCGAGATGAGTGAGCGGCGCGTTGCGCTCGTATCTCAGTCCCTTCAATCCACACCACCAGCACAAGGAAACGCGATGAGCAAAAGCAAGCAAACACCGGTCCTGCGCGATGCCCCTGGGCGAACCGCCAATCGCGAGCTGCCGAACTCGGCGCGCGGCGCAAAAGCACCCCGCTCAGCGACCGGTCTGGCGCTGCCCCATGAGCGCGATGAATCGCCCGACTCGGTGGCTGTCGAACCCGATCCGCTGATGGTGCAGGCCCAGCGCGATCTCGATGCCGGCCAGGTCGACACCGATATGCGCGCCACGCCCGGCCTGGACGCCGAGCGCCGCGCCCGCCTGGTACCCGGCCCGGGCGGCAAGCCTCGGCCTGCCCGGCACTGAGCGCCCCCGTCCTCCTTCACATTGAAAGTTCGCCATGAAAAAACAAGCACCGTTGCCCACGCCCGCTCGAACTTCGGGTGAACCCAAAGCCATCGTCGGGGGGCGCAGGAACCGTGGCGGCGCGCCATCGGCCGGTCCCGACCCTGTCCAGGTCCAGGCCAGCGCCACCCAGGCCCTCGTGGCATCGATGCCCTACAACGCCAACAAGGGGCTGGACTTCGGTCGCGACAGCGCTCGGGACCCGTCGGTCGGCTTGGTCGCTGAGCCCGCCTCGGATTCGGTCTCGGCCAGCACGCTGAGCGAGATCAATATCACGGCGAAGACCGGCGCGCCGGCCGCGCCCGGCAGCCGCGCGCTGGACGGCAGCCTCGCACAGGCCCGTGTCGACGGCTCCGCGCAGGTGCTGAGCACCAATCAGGGCGTGCCCATCGCCGACAACCAGAACAGCCTGAAGGCCGGGCTGCGCGGGCCGGCCCTGCTGGAAGACTTCATCCTGCGCGAGAAGCTCACCCATTTCGATCACGAGCGCATCCCGGAGCGCATCGTCCATGCGCGCGGCTCGGCCGCGCATGGTTTCTTCGAAGCCTATGAGGCGCTCGGCGATCTGACTTGCGCCGCGCCGTTTGCCGAAGCCGGCAAGGTGACGCCGGTGTTCGTGCGCTTCTCCACCGTGGCCGGTGAGCGTGGCTCGGCCGACACCGTGCGCGATGCGCGCGGCTTCGCCGTCAAGTTCTACACCGAGCAGGGCACCTGGGATCTGGTCGGCAACAACATCCCGGTCTTCTTCATCCAGGACGCGATGAAGTTCCCCGACCTGGTTCACGCCGTCAAGCCCGAGCCGCACCACGCGATGCCGCAGGCCGCCTCGGCGCACGACACCTTCTGGGACTTCGCCTCGCTATCGCCCGAGACCACGCATATGCTGATGTGGGTGATGTCCGACCGCGCGATCCCGCGCAGCTTCCGCATGATGCAGGGCTTCGGCGTGCACACCTTCCGGCTCGTCACCGCCGATGGCAGCTCGCAGTTCGTCAAGTTTCACTGGAAGCCTCTGCTGGGCACGCATTCGCTGGTCTGGGACGAGGCGGTGAAGATCGCCGGCGCCGATGCCGACTTCCATCGCCGCGATCTGTGGGAGGCGATCGAGTCGGGCGAGTACCCGGAGTGGGAGCTCGGCTTGCAGCTGTTCAGCGAGGAGCAGGCCGAGGCCTTCAGCTTCGATGTGCTGGACGCCACCAAGCTGATTCCCGAGGAGCTGGTGCCGGTGCGCCCGGTCGGGCGCCTGGTGCTGAACCGCAACCCCGACAACTTCTTTGCCGAAACCGAGCAGGTGGCCTTCTGCACCGCGCATGTCGTGCCGGGCATTGATTTCAGCAATGATCCGCTGCTGGCCGGCCGGCACCACTCCTATGTGGACACGCAGATCACCCGGCTCGGCGGGGCCAACTTTCATGAGCTGCCTATCAATGCCTCGCTCGCGCCGGTGTCGAACAACCAGCGCGACGGCATCCATCGCCAGACCGTGAACCGCGGGCGCGTCGCTTACGAGCCCAACTCGCTGGGCGGCGGCTGCCCCTTCCAGGCCGGTGCGCGTGGCTTTGTGTCCTTCCCGCAGCCGGTCGACGGCGAGAAGCTGCGCGGCAAGCCGGAGAAGTTCGCCGACCACTACACCCAGGCCACACTGTTCTACGACAGCCAGACCGAGGTGGAACAGGCTCACATCGTCGGCGGCTTCCGCTTCGAGCTCAGCAAGCTGACGGTGCCGGCGATCCGCGAACGCATGCTGGCTTCGCTGGTGAACGTGTCGCCGCAGCTGGCCGCGGCCATCGCCGATGGCCTCGGGATGGCGCTGCCGGCCGCCATGCCGCGGGCGCTGCAGACGCCCGAGCCACCCGAGTTCAGCGTCTCCGCCGCACTGTCGCTGACGGCCCTGCCCGGGGACGGTGGCATCCGCAGTCGCAAGGTGGCGGTGCTGGCCGCGCCCGGCGTTGAAGCCGCGTCCTTGCTCGCCGTGCGACGGGCCTTGCATGCCGCGGGCGCGGTCAGCGTGGTCATCGCGGCGCGGCTCGGTTTCGTCGAGACCGCCGATGGCGAGGCCCTGGAGGCCACGGCCAGCTTCGAGAACTCGCCGGCGGTGCTGTTTGACGCGGTGGTCCTGCCCGACGGCGAGGCCGGCGTGCGCGCGCTGCTGGCCCAGGCCCAGGCGGTCGATTTCATCGCGCAGCAGTTTCGCCATGGCAAGACCCTGCTGGCCCTCGGCGCATCGACGGCCTTGCTCGATGCGGCCCATGTCGAGGCCTTGCTCCCCTCCGGTGAGGCCGACCCCGGGGTGGTTCTCGCCGAGGCCGCGGAGGCTTCCGAGGCCCACGCGAGCTTTATCGCGGCCATCGGCAAGCACCGCCACCCGGTACGCGAGATCAATCCGGCCCGGCGCTGAGATCAGGCTCCGGCTGACAAGGCGCGAAGGATTTCAATCATGGACAGCTTGCTTCCAATCCGGCGCCGGCCCTTGCCTGCCAGCAGCGCGCCTGTGCTGATGGCGGCGGTGCTGGTCGCTCTCGCGCTCTCGGGCTGTGGCGAGAGTGCGACCTTGACGGTGCCGCAGGGCAGCGGGCCCCGTCCCGAGCTGCCGGCGCCCAGGCGCACGCTGCTGCCCACCGTGAACATCGCGCCGGCCACCGGCTGGCCGCAGGGCAGCCAGCCGCAGGCGGCCGCCGGCTTGCGGGTGGCGGCCTTTGCCAGCGGGCTGGATCACCCGCGCTGGCTGCTGGTGCTGCCCAATGGCGATGTGCTGGTTGCCGAAAGCAATGCGCCGCCCAAGCCGGAAGGCAGCAAGGGGCTCAAGGCCACGATCATGGGGCTGGTGATGAAGCGGGCCGGGGCCGGCACGCCCAGTGCCGACCGCATCAGCCTGCTGCGCGATGCCGATGGCGACGGCATTGCCGAAACCCGCACGGTGTTGCTGAGCGGCCTGTACTCGCCGTTCGGCATGGCCTTGATCGGCGAGCGCCTGTTCGTCGCCAATGCCGATGCGGTGCTGAGTTTTCCTTACCGCAGCGGCGACACCTCGATCACCACGCCCGGCACCAAGCTGCTCGATCTGCCGGGTGGCCCGATCAACCATCACTGGACGAAGAACCTGCTGGCCAGCGGCGACGGCAGCAGGCTGTATGTCAGCGTGGGCTCCAACAGCAATATCGCCGAGCGCGGCATGCAGGTGGAGGCGGGCCGCGCCGCGATCTGGGAGGTGCAGGTCGACAGCGGTGCGCACCGCATCTTCGCCTCCGGCCTGCGCAACCCGGTTGGCATGGCCTGGGACGCGGCCGGGCAGGTGCTGTGGACCGTGGTCAACGAGCGCGATGAACTGGGCAGCGATCTGGTGCCCGATTACCTGAGCTCGGTGCAGGACGGCGGCTTCTACGGCTGGCCTTACAGCTACTTCGGCCAGCACCTCGACACGCGGGTCGAGCCCCCGCAACCGGCGCTGGTCGCCAGCGCGCTGGTGCCCGACTATGCGCTGGGGCCGCACACCGCGCCGCTGGGCCTGGCGCGTTCCGCCGGCGGCACGCTGCCGGCCGCGTTCGCGGACGGCATGTTCATCGGCCAGCATGGCTCGTGGAACCGTCGGCCGCACAGCGGCTACAAGGTCATCTTCGTGCCGTTTCACAAGGGCAAGCCGGCGGGGGCGGCTCGCGATGTGCTGAGTGGCTTTCTCAGCGAGACCGGCGAAGCGATGGGCCGACCCGTCGGTGTGGCCATCGATGCGCGCGGCGCGCTGCTGGTGGCCGACGATGTGGGCAATGTGATCTGGCGCGTCAGCGCGATGCCCTGAGCGGCGCGGCCAAAAAAGACCCCGGCACGCCATGACGCGCCGGGGTTGAGGTCGATAAGACTCAGCCTATCGAGGAGACAAACAATGCAAGGGCCAGGTCTTGTCAGCGACTGCCCGGCGTGTAGATCTGGTCGAACACGCCGCCGTCGGCGAAGTGGGTCTTCTGGGCTGTGCGCCAACCGCCAAAGACCTCGTCGACGGTGATCAGCTTGACCTGGGCGAACTGGTCGCTGAACTTGGCGGCGATCTTGGGGTCGCGCGGGCGGTAGTAGTGCTTGCCGGCGATCTCCTGACCCTCGGGGCTGTACAGATATTCCAGATAGGCCTGGGCCTGCTTGCGGGTGCCGCGCTTGTCGACCACCTTGTCGACCACCGCGACCGGCGGCTCGGCCAGAATCGACAGGCTGGGCGTGACGATCTGGAACTTGTCCGGGCCGAGTTCCTTGACCGCGAGGAAGGCCTCGTTCTCCCACGAGATCAGCACATCGCCGATGCCTCGCTCGGTGAAGCTGGTCAGCGAGCCGCGGGCGCCGGAGTCCAGCACCTTGGTGTTGGTGTAGATGCGCTTGACCAGGTCCTTGGCCTTGTCGGCATTGCCGCCCGGCTGGGCCAGCGCATAGCCCCAGGCGGCCAGATAGTTCCAGCGGGCGCCGCCCGAGGTCTGGGGATTCGGGGTCACGACCTCGACGCCGGGGCGGGCCAGATCGTTCCAGTCCTTGATCGCCTTCGGATTGCCCTTGCGCACCAGGAACACGATGGTCGAGGTGTAGGGGCTGGCGTTCTGCGGCAGGCGCTTTTGCCAATCGACCGGGATCAGCTTGGCGTTGTCGTGCAGCGCATCGACGTCATAGGCCAGGGCCAGGGTCACGACATCGGCCTCCAGGCCGTCAATCACCGAGCGGGCCTGCTTGCCCGAGCCGCCGTGCGATTGCTTGACCGTCAGGGTCTCGCCGCTCTTGGCCTTCCACTGCTTGATGAAGGCGGCATTGAAGTCCTGGTAGAGCTCGCGGGTCGGGTCGTAGGAGACGTTGAGCAAGGTGGTTTGGGCCTGGGCCGCGGTGCCCAGCAGGGCACTGAGGGTCAGCAGGGACAGGGTGCGTCGGATGGCGTTCACGGGAGGGACCTTCTTGATTTGAGGTGTGGCGGGGAGACTTGACTGGAGGGAGCGCCTGCGCGCTTGTGAACGAAGAAGAGTTGCTTTGCTTTGCAAGTCCGACGCTCAGGCCGCGAGCAGGCCCTGGCGCGCGTCTTCGACGGCAGCCCGCGTCAGCGGCGCGGCGAAGGTCGAGATGAAGGCATAGACGTAGTCGCGCAGATAGGCATCGCGGCGCACCGCCAGCCGTGTCATGTTGTCGGCGAACAGATGGCGGCCGTCGATGGCGGCGAGATGGCGGTCGCGCTCCTCGTCGTAGGCGATCGCGGCGACGATGCCCACGCCCAGGCCCAGGTCCACATAGGTCTTGATCACATCGGCATCCATCGCCACCAGCACCACATCGATGTCCAGGCCGGCGGCGCGGAAGGCGTCGTCGATGTGCGAGCGGCCGGTGTAGCCGGTCTCGTAGGTGATGATGGGGAACTGGGCCAGGCGCTCCAGCGTCAAGACCTGGCCCTCCGAGGCCTCGCGGGCCAGCGGGTGGTCGGGCGGCGTCACGATGGTGTGGGTCCAGCGGTAGCAGGGCAGGGCGACCAGCTCGTCGAACTGGGCCAGCGCCTCGGTGGCGATGCCGACATCGGCCTCGCCGTCCAGCAGCAGCTTGGCCACCTGCTGCGGCGAGCCCTGCTGCATATGCAGCATCACATCGGGGTGAGCGGCGCGGAAGTCGCGCACCACCGGCGGCAGCGCATAGCGGGCCTGGCTGTGGGTGGCGGCGATGCGCAGCGCGCCGCTGCCGGCGCGGGCGAAATCGTCACCGGCACGCCGCAGATTCTCGGCCTCGTGCAGCAGGCGCTCGACGATGGGCATGACCTGGCGGCCCGGCTCGGTCAGACCGGTCAGGCGCTTGCCGGCGCGCACGAAAAGCTCGATGCCCAGCTCATCCTCCAGCTCGCGGATCTGGCGGCTGACGCCGGGTTGCGAGGTGTGCAGGGCTTGCGCCACCTCGGTCAGGTTGAAGCTGCGGCGCTGGGCCTCGCGGACGGATCGGAGTTGTTGGAAATTCACGGCAGCAGGCTCTCGTTATTTGTTTTTCATTATTGAGAGTCCCCCGCTGCTTGTCCTCCAACTTATTCCGATAAGGATATGAAGGTTCGGGGCTCACACCGCGAACGACCACTCGTCGAACGCCGCATGTGCGGGCCGCTGTTCGCGCGCGGCGCGGGCGCGTGCCGCCTCGACCCAGCGCCGGGCCAGCGGGAAGGGGCCGAAGCCGGACTCGGTGTTGATATGGCCGACCGGGCCCAGATTGCTGAAGCTCGCGCCCCAGCGCTCGGCCCAGCGCTGGGCGCTGGCCGCGCTCATCCAGGGGTCGTTCTGGCTGGCAATCAGGGTCAGGGGGCGGCCCAGCCGGCGCTGCGGCAGCGACTCGGCCAGGCCGAACTTGTCCGGCTCGGCCGGGGCCACCAGCAGGGCCTGGCGGATCGGCGAGTCGGGGTGATCAGCCAGGTGCCGGGCCAGCGCCAGCGTGCCGAAGCTGTGGGCCACCGCGATCCATTCGCCAGGGCCGGCGCTATCCAGGCAGGCGCCGATGCGCTCGGCCCAGCGTTGCAGATCGGGGCGGCTGAAGTCGCGCTGCACGACGCGGCGCGCATCGCGGTACTGTTGCTGCAGCCACGTCTGCCAGTGCGCCGGCCCGCTGTCATGCAGGCCCGGAATGATCAGCAGGCGCGGTGGACGGTAGGGCGCGACCATGGCGGGCGACTCACAGCGTCGCGATCGAGACCTCGGTCGACTTGACCAGGGCCACCACTTCCTTGCCCGGCACCAGGCCCAGCTCCTTGACCGAGCGAGTCGTGATGACCGAGGTGACGATCAAGCCCGAGGGCGTCAGCACATCGACCTCCGAGACCACCGGCCCCTCGATGACTTCCTTGATCGTGCCGCGAAACTGATTGCGGACATTGATGGCGCTGATGCTCATGGCGGATCCTTGACGATGATGACGCGCCAGCTTAGGACGCCGCCCTTGTGCCGCCAACGAAGGCTGGCGCAGCAGGACATACGGGAAACAGATATGCGCGCCCTGCGCGGCCGTCTCAACGCCGCTTGACCAGCAGCCGCTGCGGCCCCGGCCCTTCGTCGCCGAGCCGGTCGTACGGATTGCGCAGTCGGCAGCGGTCGATCGACAGGCAGCCGCAGCCTATGCAGTCGTCCAGCGTGTCGCGCAGCTTCTTGAGCTGGGCGATGCGCTCGTCCAGCTCACCGCGCCAGTCGGCCGACAGCCGGGTCCAGTCGGCGCGGCTGGGCGCCGCCTTGGGCGGCAGCGCGGCCAGCGCGGTGGCGATCTCGGCCAGGCCGATGCCGACCCGCTGGGCCACGCGGATGAAGGCGACGCGGCGCAGCACCTCGCGCGCATAGCGGCGCTGATTGCCCTCGCTGCGGCTGCTGCTGATCAGGCCCTTGGTCTCGTAGAAATGCAGCGTCGAGACCGCCACGCCGCTGCGCCGCGCCACTTCGCCGACCGACAGCGTCGGCGCGATACCGGCAGCCTCCAAGCCTGTTGTCATTGCTTGCCCTTTCATTATTCGTGGATTTTGCTTGACCTTAACATTGCTTGAGGTCTGAGACTTCGCGCTGTTCCTGTTCAGTGCCGCGCGATGTCCGCGCGGGCTGGTGCCGGATCACTACCGAGGTCTGCCATGTCCCACGCCATCCCGTCCGCCGACTCGCGCTATCGCATCGACAAGTTCATCGTGCCCTCGTCTGCGCTGAGCAGCTTCCTGAAGCAGATCGAGCGTATCGATGCCGAGCTGAGCACCTTGCCCGGCTGCGAACAGCATCTGGTGCTGATCCAGGAGCCTGACAGCGCCGGCGATGCCTTGCATGTGCTGACCCTGGTCGAATGGGCCAGCGCCGCGCATATGAGCGCCGCCAAGACCCATATGCGGCAGCGCTACCGGCACGAGGGCTTCGAGCCGGCGGCCTTCATGCAGGAACTTGGGGTCAGGGCTGAACTGGGCGACTACCGACGCGCCGAGGGCGCCGGATGACGGGCCACCGGCCTAGCAGGCGTCGAGCTCCGGATAGCAGCGGAAGATGCCCTGCTCGCTGAACGGGATGCGGCGCTCGCTGCGCAGATAGGCCGCGACCTTGGGCAGGGCGGCGACGCGATCATGCAGGGCGACGACACCGGGTGTGGCGGCCAGCACACGGGCCGTGGCCTTGGGGTAGGCGTAGCGCAGGCCTTCGATCAGCTGGAACAGCGACAGGTCCGCATAGCTCAGCTTGCCGCCGACCAGATGGCGGGTGCCGGCCGGATTGCGCTGCACGATGGCCTCGAACCAGGACAGGAACTTTGGCAGGCGGTTGCTGCAGAAGGCCTGGGCGCGGCGCAGCGCCTCGGGCTTCTGGTCCTCGTAATACAGGTCGGGGCCCAGCGGATGGTGGGTGTCGTGCGCCTCGGTCACGATATCGGCGATGGTCAGCTGGATCTGCTGAGTCCACGCGCGCAGCTGCTCGCTGCGCGGCAGGAGCTTCAGCTCGGCGCCGAGGTAGTGCAGGATGGCCGAGGTCTGGCCGATCACGAAGTGGCCGTCCTTCAGAAAGGGCGGCGCAAAAGGCGGGTGCGGCTGGCGGCCGTCCTGCAGATGCTGCAGCATCGCCGGCAAACCCTGGCCGGCCGGCCCACGGGCCACATCGAGATAGGGCGCGCCGGCCGCCTCCAGCGCCAGCCGCACGAATTCGCCGCGACCTTGGATGGTCGGCCAGTAGTGGAGTTCATATGCCATGCCGGGGACTGTAGCCTGCGCAGCGGCCCCGGCCGTTACTCGGCCCACTGCCCCCGCATCCAGGCTTCTCCATAGGGCGCCCAGACCGCAGGCCCCTGATCCAGCGCTCTGACCAGGCAGACCCCGGCCACACCGGTGCGCGCCACGCGCTCGGCCTGCGCGGGCGAGACGATGCCGCCGATGCCCAGCACCGGTGTGCCGGCCATCCGGGCCCACCAGCGCAGATGGCTCAGACCTTGCGGCAGCCAGGGCATGTCCTTGGTCGTGGTGGGCCAGACCGGGCCGCAGGCGATATAGCTGGGCGCCAGGCCGCGCGCGCGCGCCAGCTCCCACAGGCTGTGGCTGGAGATGCCCAGCTTCAGGCCGCAGACCTCGCGCTCGCGCAGCAGCAGGCTGCGCTCCTCATCGCTCAGTGCCGCCCAGTCCTGCTGCCCCAGATGCAAGGCCGTCGCCCCTTCCTCCAGGGCCAGCCGCCAGTGATCGTTGATCCAGAGCTGGCTGCCATGCCCCAGGCCTTGCAAGGCCCTGCGTACCGCTGTGCGCAGATCCTCGCCAGGCTCGGTCTTGATCCGCAACTGAATCTGCGGGAACAGCCCCGCAGCGGCGAGCTCGGCCACGCGAGCGGCGTCGTCGGTGATCGCGTAGAGCCCGCAGCGATGGTCTGCGGTGAGCTCGCCGCGCAAGACCCGGCCCCAGCGGGTCAAGGTGGCCGTGTCCAGCGCCTCGTCGCCGAAGCTCATCACCGGCATCGCCTGCGGCTCGGCGACGAAGGCCGGCGCCGGCCGCAGCGGACCGGCGCCGGTGCCGGCGGCATGGCCGTCGCGCAGCGCGGTCCAGCTCAGCATCTTGGCCAGCACCGCGGCGTCGGGCAGCGGGAAGCCGCGTGCCAGCGCGGCGGCGGCGGCCGTGGCGAAGCTGCAGCCGCTGCCATGGTGGTGGCGCGTCGCCACACGGGGCAGGGCCAGCCAGCCGCGCGTGCCGCCGAGCTCGGGCTGCCAGGGGCTGAGCGGGCCGTCCCACCAGTCCAGCGCCAGCTCGGTCGCGTCGTCCCCGCCGGTGATACAGACGGCCAGTGCCCCCAGCTGCCGCAGCGCGGCGGCCATGGCCGGCACGCCATCCGCCAGCCCGGTCAGGCGAGCGGCCTCGCGGCGGTTTGGCGTGATCAGGCTCGCGCGGGGCAGCAGCCATTCCCGGTAGGCGGTGATCAGCGCCTCGTCGGCGAAACTGGCGCCGCCGGCGCTGGCGCCCAGCACCGGGTCGACCACCAGGCCGACAAAGCCGTGCTCACGCCGCAGCGCGTCTATCGTCTCGGCCACCGCCCTTACCGCCGCGACGCTGGCCAGCAGGCCGGTCTTGATGACGCGCGGCGGCATGTCGGTGGCCAGCGCCTCCAGCTGGGCCTGCAATTGCTCAGCGGGCAGTGGGAACACGGCCCTTACGCCGAGCGAGTTCTGCGCGGTGACGGCCGCCACCACCGGGCACAGATGCACACCCATCGCCGCCGCTGCGCGCGTGTCGGCCGACAAGCCGGCGCCGCCGCCGCTGTCGGTGCCGGCCACGCTCCAGATCACCGGCGGGGTCGGGTCTTGCGTCCAGGGCGGCATGTGGTCGCTGTCGGGGTTGATGGCCTGGATCCAGGGCGAGGGCAGGCTGGGGTGGGGATAGATAGGCATGTCCATGGCGCTCAGCCCAGCAGGAAGGCATGGCCGCTGACCGGCGTGCTGGCTACCGCGAAATCCTGCGGCGCCATCAGCCCGGCGAGACGGGCCTGGCGGCCAGCGCGCACCGCGTCGCGGAAGGCCTCGGCCATCGCCACCGGGTCGCGCGCCTGGGCCACCGCGCTGTTCAGCAACACGGCGTCGAAGCCCAGCTCCAGCGCCTGCGCGGCCTGCGAGGGCGCGCCGAGGCCGGCGTCGATGATCAGCAGCGCCTCGGGCAGGCGCTCGCGCAGCGTGCGCAGGCCCTGCAGATTCATCAGCCCCTGGCCCGAACCGATAGGCGCGCCCCAGGGCATCAGCACGGCGCAGCCGGCGTCCAGCAGGCGCCGGCCCAGGATCAGGTCCTCGGTGCAGTAGGGGAAGACGGTGAAGCCCGCGCGCACCAGCTCGGTGGCGGCGGCGAGCAGCTCGAAGGGGTCGGGCTGCAGGCTCAGCTCGTCACCGACCACCTCCAGCTTGATCCAGTGCGTGCCGTAGAGCTCGCGCGCCATCTGCGCCAGCTGCACCGCCTCGCGGGCCGTGCGGCAGCCGGCGGTGTTCGGCAGCAGCCGTGCGCCCTGGGCCCGGGCGCTCGCCAAGGCCTGCGCGAGCGCGCCGTTGTCGCCCGCCTGCAGCGTGCGCTTCAGGCCCACGGTCAGCAGCATGCTGCCACTGGCGCGGATCGCGTGCTGCAGGATCTGCGGGCTGGGGTAGCCGGCGGTGCCGAGGAAGAGCCGGCTGTGCAGTTCGACGCCATCGATGGTCAGGACATCATCCATATCAGCCTCCGACAATGGGTTTGAAGAGCAGGATACGGTCGCCGTCTATCAAGACGGTGCCAGGTCTTGCCTCGCGGGCAACGAACTCGCCATTGCGGGCGGTGGCCACGCTCTCGGGCGCGCGCTGCTGCCGGACCAGCAGCTCGGCCAGCGTGCTGCCGGGCGGCAGCTGCAGCGCTTGTTCGTCCAGATGGATGGTGATCATGGGATGGTTTCCAGGGAAGCGAGGCCGCTTTCGCCCAGCAGGCGCTGCACCAGGGCCGGGGCCAGCAGCCAGCCGTGGCGGTACAGGCCGTTCAGTCGCAGCAGGCCGGGCTCGTGATGACTGTGCGGCAGGTTGTCGGGCAGGGCGGGGCGCAGGTTGCGGTCCAGCCGGCTGATGCGGGCCTCGGCCAGCGCCGGCAGCACGCTGTGCGCCGCCGCCATCAGCTCCACCGCGCTGCGCAGGCTGACCGGGCTGCGGTCCTCGCTCTCGATCTCGCTGGCGCCGACGATCAGCTCGTGCTCGCTGCGTGGCACCAGATAGACGCGGTGGCGCGGGTGCAGCAGGCGCAGCGGCCTGAGGAGGCCGTGGCCCGGCAGCGCCAGCACCACCACCTCGCCGCGCACGCCGCGCAGGCTCGGCAGCTCGGGCCGGCCACCCAGGCCGCGCGTGTCTAGGGCCCAGTCGGCGTGGACACATCGGCCGCCGCTCAGTTGCAGGCGGCCAGGTTCGACCGCGCTTACGGCCTGCTGCCAATGCCAGGCCACGCCGACCGCCTCGGCATGCAGGGCCGCCATCGCCTCGACTGGGTGGATCAGGCCTTCGCCGGGCAGCAGCCAGGCGCACAGCCCCGGCGCGAGCGCCGGCTCCA
Source organism: Paucibacter sp. XJ19-41 (assembly GCF_028462495.1). NCBI lineage: Bacteria > Pseudomonadati > Pseudomonadota > Betaproteobacteria > Burkholderiales > Sphaerotilaceae > Roseateles > Paucibacter sp. XJ19-41. The sequence goes on along the minus strand of NZ_JAQOWX010000075.1, from coordinate 2,955 downwards.
GCGCGCGCTGCTGATCCGGGCTCAGGTCCTGCGCACCGGGCATGCGGGCCAGCGCCCGCGCCGCCGCGCCCCGGTCGCTGCGATGGGCCAGCAGCAGGCTGCCTTGCACCCCGAGGCGTACCTGTGCTTTGAGCCGGCCCACGATGCCGGGCCACAGAGCGAGGCTTTGCCAGCCGAGGGCGGCGATGTCCTCCCCGCCGCACTCCTGCTCGGCCAGCGGGCTCAGCATGCCGGCGGCGGTGAAGGCGGCCGCGCCCTGGCCGTCGAAGCTGGGTCCGGGGCCAAGCGCGGAGTCGAAAACCTCGACACTGTGCCCCGCCCGTGCCAGCGCCCAGGCGAACAGACGGCCGGCCAGGCCGGCGCCGGCGATGGCGATGGCGATGCGTGCCATCAGGTCTCCCGCCGGGCCGCCCCAAGGGAGGCCTGCGCCCCCTCGGGGGGCAGCGAGCAAAGCGAGCGTGGGGGCGTCATCGTCAGGACTGGGTCTTGATGGGGATGTAGAGCTCGCTGCCCTGAGCCTTGAACTCCGCGCTCTTGGCCTTCATTCCCTCGCTGTATTCCCGCACCTCCTGCGTGATCTTCATCGAGCAGAACTTCGGTCCGCACATTGAGCAGAAATGCGCGACCTTGGCACTGTCTTTGGGCAGGGTCTCGTCATGGAACTCGCGCGCGGTATCGGGGTCCAGGCCGAGGTTGAACTGGTCGGTCCAGCGGAACTCGAAGCGGGCCTTGGACAGCGCGTCGTCGCGCGCCCGGGCGCCCGGGTGGCCCTTGGCGATGTCGGCGGCGTGAGCCGCAATCTTGTAGGCCATCAGGCCGGCCTTCACATCGTCGCGGTCTGGCAGGCCCAGATGCTCCTTGGGCGTGACATAGCAGAGCATCGCGCAGCCGAACCAGCCGATCATCGCCGCGCCGATGCCGCTGGTGATGTGGTCATAGCCGGGCGCGATATCGGTGGTCAGTGGGCCTAGTGTGTAGAACGGCGCCTCGTCGCAGTGCTTCAGTTGCTCGGTCATGTTCGCCTGGATCAGGTGCATCGGCACATGGCCCGGGCCTTCGATCATGGTCTGCACATCGTGCTTCCAGGCGATCTGGGTGAGTTCGCCGAGGGTGCGCAGTTCGGCGAACTGGGCCTCGTCGTTGGCGTCCGACAGCGAGCCGGGCCGCAGGCCGTCGCCGAGCGAGAAGCTGACGTCGTAGGCCTTCATGATCTCGCAGATCTCCTCGAAATGCGTGTAGAGGAAATTCTCCTGATGGTGCGCGATGCACCACTTGGCCAGGATGGAGCCACCGCGCGAGACGATGCCGGTGCGGCGCTTGACCGTCATCGGGATGAAGGGCAGGCGCACGCCGGCATGGATGGTGAAGTAGTCGACGCCCTGCTCGGCCTGTTCGATCAAGGTGTCGCGGAACAGCGCCCAGGTCAGGTCTTCGGCCACGCCGCCGCCCTTCTCCAGCGCCTGGTAGATGGGCACCGTGCCGATGGGCACGGCGCTGTTGCGCACGATCCAGTCACGCGTCGTGTGGATGTTGCGGCCGGTCGAGAGGTCCATCACCGTGTCGGCGCCCCAGCGCGTGGCCCAGACCATTTTCTCGACCTCTTCCTCGATGGACGAGGTGACGGCCGAGTTGCCGATATTGGCGTTGACCTTGACCAGGAAGTTGCGGCCGATCGCCATTGGCTCCAGCTCGGTGTGGTTGATATTGGCCGGGATGATGGCGCGGCCACGGGCGATCTCGTCGCGCACGAACTCGGGCGTGATCAGCTCGGGAATGCTGGCACCGAAGGACTGGCCCTTCAGCCGGGCCTCGCGCTCGGCGTCCGCCTCGTACTCGCGCATCCATTCATGGCGCTGGTTCTCGCGGATCGCGACGAACTCCATCTCCGGCGTGACGATGCCGCGGCGCGCGTAGTGCAGCTGGGTAACGTTGTGACCAGCCTTGGCGCGGCGCGGCGTGCGCTGCAGGCCGGCGCTGATCTCGTGCAGCTTGAGCTGCTGGGCCTGGTCGCGCAGGCCGTCGTCGATCAGCTGGATGCGGCGGCCCTCGTAGGCCTCGGTGTCCTGTCTCGCCTCGAGCCAGGCAGCGCGTGGCGTGGGCAGGCCGCGCCGCACATCGATGGCGGCGGCCGGGTCGGTGTAGGGGCCGGAGGGGTCGTAGACGGTGACGGTTTCGCCGTTCGTCAGCGCGATCGCGCGCATCGGCACGCGCAGCTCGGGATGGCGCTCGCCGGCCAGATAGATCTTGGTCGACGCGGGCAGGGGTTCGCGGCTCAGCGCGATGCTCTGATCCAGCGCGGTCGGTTCGGTGATGCTGTTCATGACGGTCTCCAGGTGAACCCCGGAGACTGGTCTTGGAACGGCTGGGGACGGGCGCGCGAAGCGGGCAGGGCTCGCGCCCAAGGCATGGGGAGGCGAGCAGGCTCTTCTTACGCCGGTACAAACCGGATCAAGTTCAGCGGGACCATGGCTTCCACCACATCTCAGCCCGACGCTTCATTAAGACTTCTTAATCAAGCGCAGCAGGGCACCCCGGAGCAGGCGCGCAGTATAGGGTCAGGTGTGAACAGTTTGGCAAGAGTCGGTGCAAACCCGGAGCCTGTTCGGGGGGGCTTGCTGCCTACACTTCGGGCGCTTGACGCACAGGCGGCGATCCAGAAGACCTGCCGCAGTGTCCACACCAGACCAGGGAGGGATGGATGAAGATCAGCTTGCGGCATCACAGGGCCGGCGTGTTCGCCGGGCTCGCCATGGCATTGACACTGAGCGGCGGCCCAGGCCGGGCGCAGGATCTCGGCGATCTCGAGGCCAAGGCCAAGCTCAGCGCGGCCGAGCGGGCCAAGCGCGATGCCGACAAGGTCTACCAGTGGATACGCTTCCATGCCGACAAGGCGCCGGCCAAGCCCAGGGCGGCGCCGGTGGCCGAGGCCGCGGCGCCTGTCCGGCCGGCAGCGGC
>NZ_JAQOWX010000074.1:0-29098 GCF_028462495.1 Paucibacter sp. XJ19-41 | reverse complement strand
CCGCCCAGGTACAGCTCCCCAGCAACACCCGGTGCCACCTCATTGAGATCACCGTCAAGAACGTGCGTGCGGGTATCGGCGATCGGTGCCCCGATAGGCACGCTGGAGCCGCCATCGTCAAGACAAGTCCAATGGGTAACGTCAATAGCGGCCTCAGTAGGGCCGTACAGGTTGTAAAGACCGGCCCCGGGAAGTTGACCCAGCACACGCGCCTGCAGGTCGGCTGGCAGGGCCTCACCGCTGCACACGATGCGACGCAAGCTGGTGCAGACCTCGACGCCGTCATGGGCCATGAAGGCTTGGAGCATCGACGGCACGAAATGCACCGTGCTCACGCCATGGGCCGTGATCAGATCGACCAGCCGAGCCGGGTCGCGGTGGTCACCAGGCGCTGCCATCACCAGGCGTGCGCCCATCATCAGGGGCCAGAAAAACTCCCATACCGACACATCGAAGCTGAAGGGCGTCTTCTGCAGGACCACGTCGGCGCTGGTCAAGCCATAGGCCTCTTGCATCCAGGCCAGACGGTTGGCGAGCGCCCGATGGCGGTTGGCCGCTCCCTTGGGTCGCCCGGTCGAACCCGAGGTGTAGATCACATAAGCCAGGTTCTCGTCGTGCAGACGCACGACGGGGTCGACGGACGACTCGCCACTCACATCGACCCTGTCGATCTCGAGTACCAGTCGGCTGTGATTTTCAGGTAACTGGGCACGCAAATGATGTTGCGTGAGCAGCAGTCCAACGCCGCTGTCGTCCAGCATATAGGCCAAGCGATTGGCAGGCAGGTCAGGATCGAGAGGCACGTAGGCCCCCCCGGCCTTGACGATGGCCAGCAAGCCGACCACCATCTCCAGCGAGCGTTCGGTGGCGATGCCCACGAGCACATCCGGCTTCACGCCAAGCGCCATCAGCCGATGCGCCAGTTGGTTGGCGCGGCCATTGAGGTCGCCATAACTCAGGCAAGAAGACCCCGACACCAGGGCGATGGCCTGGGGCTGATCACGAACTCGCGTTTCGATCAAACGATGCACTGCTTGCAGATCGGGATAGCGCTGTGTATTGCGACTCCAGCGCCGCAGCATGTCCTGATCAGCTGGGGCCAGCAGATTCACCGTAGACACCAGTTCATCAGGGTTCCGAACCAGGGTCTCCAGAACCCGCTCGTAGCCGAGCACGAGCCGGTCGATAGTGCCCGGCTTGAACAAGGCTGTGGCGTACTCCAGCCGGCCCCGCAGGCCTTGGGCACCCAGCGTCATGTCCAGCGACAACTCGAACTTGGCACCGGTGGCCGGCGCGTCCAGTACCTCGACTCTTAGGCCTTCAAGAGAGAAGCCACTGTCCTCGGCGTCCATCTGGCAACCAAACAACACCTGGAACAAAGGACTTCGAGAAGGGTCCCGGCGCTCCGGGCGGCTGTCAAGCAGTGCCTCCAGTGGTAGGTCGGCATGGTCCAGTGCCGACAAAGTGTCGTTGCGCACCTGAAGACACAGCTGGCGCAGACTCATGTCCGGACGCAGCCGGACTCGGAAGGCCTGCGTGGTCACGAAGAAGCCCACCAAGTCCTGCACTTCGTCGCTATGCCGTCCTGCATGCGGCACGCCGATGGCGAAGTCGGCCTGGCCGCAGAAGCGCCCCAGGACGACCTGCCAGGCTGCCATCAGCACCATGAAGGGCGTGCATTGCAGCGATCTGCACAGCGTCTGCAGGTCGCTCACCAGCGCGGGGTCCATGCCGAATTGCCGGGCTGAACCCTCATGGCTTGGCTGGTCTGGGCGCAGGAAGTCGGTGGGTACAGCCAGGGCTGGTACTTCCGGTCCCAAGTGAGCATTCCAGTAAGCCAGTTCACGCCCGAAGCCGCCGCTGGCGGCCCGCTCGCGCTGCCGGCGGGCGTAGTCGGCGTACTGGATACGCGGTGCTGGCAACGCAATACCTGCAGGCGAGTCGAGCGCCAGACCATAAGCCTGGGCCAAGTCGCGAGCGACAATGGGGTTAGACCAAGCGTCGGACGCAATATGGTGCAGGCACACCGCCAGCACATGCTCGTCGGGCCCGATGGTGAGAAGCCGGGCCACCAGCGCGGGCGCCTGGGTGAGATCGAAGATGTGCTGGACCACGCGGTCGATCCGGTCCTGCATCTGCACCTGCCGTTCGACCGCAGGCAGTTGGCTCAGGTCCTCATGCTGCAGTTCAAATGCCACATGTGCTCGCACATGCTGCAAGGGAAAACCGTCAAGCGCGTCATAAGTGGTGCGCAAGATGGCGTGGCGATCGATCAAGGCCCGGAAGGCTCGCTTCAAGGCCGTCACATCCACACGCCCGCTCAAGCTGAACACACGGGGCAGGTTGTAGGCGGTCAGGTCCGGCTCGACATGCTGCAAGAACCAAAGCTGCTGCTGTGAGAATGACAGGACATGCCCCTGTCCGATCGATGGCATCGCAGCGAGACTGGGCTCCTGGTCGAGATCGAAATCGCCGCTGTCAATCAGCGCGTCCAGCAAATCCTGAGTCAGATCGTTCATGTCCATATCCTTGGCGACGACACTCAGCCGCCGGTCAGCATCGCGCCGTCCGGTTGACGCGCCTGCCGCGCTCGTTGTTCCAGTGCCGCCCGCTGCTCGGGTGACAGATCGGCCAGTTGGCGCTGCACTGCAGCCAGCCTTTCCAGTTGGGTCGGGTCGGCCGCCTGTGCTCGCAGGGCCAAGGCCAGCGCGGCTGCGGTGGGGTGATCGAACACCAGGCCTGGGGCTACCTCCTGCTTGAGCTGCTTGCGCACCCGTGCCACAAGCTTGATCACCTGCAAGGAGTGCCCACCCATTTCAAAAAAGTCATCATCGACACCCAGTGCCTCGCGTCCCAACAGCAGGGCCATGCCCTTGACCAGCAGGAACTCCAGGTCGTCGGACGGCGCCCGACCTGTCGGACGCGCAGCAGCCGGAGCGGCCTGGGGCAAAGCTTCAAGCGCGCGTCGATCCACCTTGCCGTTGGCCAGGCGCGGCAGCTCCGCCAGGAAGAGGCAACGCGCCGGCCACATGTGCGAGGGCAGCAGGCCGGTCAGTTGGTCACGTACCTGCGCCTCATCCAGGGCAGCGCCATCCGACCGCACCAGGAAGGCCACAAGTTCGGCTTCCTGGTCTGACGACCCCTTCCGAGGCTGCATCATGACGATCGCCTGGCGGACGCCATCTAGACTCAGCAGCGTCGCTTCGATCTCGGCCGGTTCCACCCGGAAGCCGCGAATCTTGAGCTGGTGGTCGAGCCGACCCGCCAGGCGCAAGCCGCCCTCAGGTAGCAGGCAGGCCAAGTCGCCCGTTCGGTACAGGCGCTCGCCAGGGCACCAAGGATCAGGGATGAAGCGTTCACCGCCATCACCGTGCAGATAGCCTTGGCAGAGCTGTACGCCGCCCACACACAGCTCGCCGAGCGTGCCGACCGGCACTGGCGCCAGCGTCTTCGGCTCGAGCACTCGCACGCGGCAGTTCGCCAGCGTCCGGCTCAGCGGCAACACATCTCCAGACCACAAAGGCAATGAGGTATCCACCGGGTGGACCAGCACGCCAACCGTGGTCTCAGTTGGACCGTAGTGGTTGTAGAGCGCCATGCCGGGATGGCGTGTGGCCAGGCGCTCGACCAGGCTGCGGGATGCGCTTTCACCGCCAAGCACCACCAGACCTGGCACTTGCTGTGCCTCGCCGTCCAGCAATGCCTCAAGGTGGGATGGCACCATCTTCAGGCCGTCAATGGCTTCGCGCTGCAAGAAGCGTGCGAACGCGGCGCCATCGGCCATGTCGGCAGCATCGGCCACGACCAGACAGGCACCGTTGTAGAGTGCACCGAACAGAGCCGTGTGCCCCAGGTCAGCGGCCACGGTGCCGGTCAGACCCCAGCGACGTGCCCGCTCAAGACCCATGGCTTGAGAGGCCGCCGCCACATAGTTGAGCAGCTGTCCATGCTCGATCACTACGCCCTTCGGCGTACCCGTCGACCCGGAGGTGTAAAGCACGTAGGCGATGTCGGCGGGTGCAGGGCCTTCCGCACCGAAGGCCACGCACGGCGAATTGCCCAACGGCAAGCTGGCCAGCGGGGTATCGACGAGCAGTACCGGCCGCGCCTGGTCCAACACCACCTTCCGGCGCGCGGGTGGCCAGTCCGGCTCGAGTGGCAACCATCCCGCGCCAACCTGCCAAGCCGCGAGCAAGGCCAACACAGCATCGGCCGAACGCGGCAGACAGACAGCAACCAGGGTTCCTGGACCGGCCCCCTGTGCGGTCATCCAGTGCGCCAAGCGCTGCATGCGGTCAACCAAGTCCGCATAACTGATGACCTCTCCGTGCCATGACAGCGCAGGGGCATGGGGCGTGGCGCGGGCCCAATGAGCCACACGCTCCAACATCGAGCCCATGCCCGTATCCAGCTCAGGGGCGGCTGGCAGCAAGACGGACTGCTCCTCGACCGTCCCTGCCAGGTGAAAATCCTCCATCGGGGCCTCGGGCCGTACCACGCATTGGGACACCCAGTCTTTGTAGTGATCCAGCAGTACCGCCACGGCCTGGGCAGTGTGATGCCGAGCGTCTGCGCTCACCGTCAACAGGGCCTGATCCGTATCGATGACCACGTGCAACGCCAACTCGAATGCAGCATTGGCATGGGCCGCCACATTCGTCTCGTCGACCAATCGCCATCCTTGGCCGCAAGCCGGGCGCGCATCGAAGGAGAATCCCACGGCCAGATGCGCCTGCGTGGGCGTGTCGTCCACAGGCCAGTACTCTTGTGCTTGCGTGTGCGCTTCCAATTGCCGCTCAAGCGCGGACACTCCTTCGAAGAACGAGGCTTTCGGCGGCCAGGCAGAGAATACGGGCAGCACCTTGTCAAAGACACCCAAGGCACCTGCCATGACCTCGTAGTCCTGGCGGCAATCATGGCGCCACCCCCCTGCAATCTTGTGCGTGGAGCCGGACAGTCGCTCCAGCAAGGACCACCAACCTGCTTGAAGAAGGGTGCGCGGGCTGGCGCCGCAGGAAGCGGACAGGGCAAGCAGCTTTTCCCACAGCGCTCCATCAAGGCTTTGCGTCTGATGCAGCAGCACCGCATCGCGGGAGCCAGTGGCCACGTGACGCCACGCCAGGCGAGGCACGTCGTGCGAACCATGGTCTTGCAACCAGGCGTTCCAGTACGCCAGGCCTTCGCTCGCCTCGTCGCCATCGGTCAGCTCTTGACGCCATTCAATGAACTGGGCGTACTGGAAGACATCGCCAGACCCAACAGCACCAGGCGCCAGACAGGCGTCCGCCAGCTCACGGGCCAGGGCCGACAGGCTGGCCGCATCGACCAGGAGTGGATGCGCCACCAGCCACAGCGAGGTGCCGGCAGGCGGCAGACCCGCCATGAACAGCCTCAGCCCTTGGCCGGGGTCCAGATCCAGACGAGGCGCTAAGCCGGCCGACTGATCGAGCCGTGCCACGCTCGGTGTGCCGTCGGTCCCCCTGGACTGTTGACGCCACCCACGGTAGCCCTCAGCTTGACCAAACACATGCCCCAGCACGGGATGCCGAAGCATCAGTTGGGACAGCGCAGCCGCCACCACCGGCTCGTCCAGGGCGGCATCGAAGTCGATACGCACACGCCAGGGCTCGGGCAAGCCACGCGACAGTACCGCGCGCTGCTCGGGCGCCAGGGGCAAGCTTGGCCCCGACAAGACAGGAGGGAACGGCATCATCGCGCGCCCTCCACGAGTCGTCCTGCCGCCGTCTGCGCCATCGGCTGCAGCATGCGGCGATCGAACATCGCGCCCATGGCCACCACGATCTTGCGTGGGCCCTCATACGGGTCACGGGCGTGCGCAGCCAGCATGTTGTCCAGCATGACCACATCCCCCTGGCGCCATTGAAAGCGCACTGCGCAGGCCTCGTAGGCCTGGCCTATCACCTGCATGGTGGTGTCGCTGATCGGCGAGCCATCGCCAAAGTAGACATTCCGCGGCAAGCGATCCGATCCCACCAGAGACAACAGATCCTCGCGCACCTCGGGCTCCAGGCAGCTGTCGTGATGCAGTTGCACCTGATTGAAAAAGACCCGTTGGCCGGTCACGGGATGGGTGATCACGGCCGGGCACAGGGTGCGGGTCTGGAGCTCGTCGCCCGCCAGCCAGCGGAAGTCGACGCCCGCAGCGTGAAGCCGCTCTTCAACGTCCTCGCGCCGGTCGGTCTTGAAGAAATCCTTCCAGCTCACATCCAGCTTGTCCGTGAAGGTGCGCACATACAGCAGCTGCCTGCGCTCGAACTCGGCTACCAGATCGGCCGGCAGCCGGCGCAGCATCTCGCGGCCATCGACGATGGGAGTGGCGCCTCCGACAGGGGACGGCAGCTCGCAGAAGAACCACTGCTTGCGCGGCCAGCGGTCCAGGTGGGAGCTTTCGTTGTGATACAGAATCATCTGCTTCTCGGGATAGGGCGTGGAACGGTACGTGTTGCGCCCGCCCTCCTTCTTGGGCAGATCGCCATAGCTGCCATAGAGTTCGGGTTCAATCGCCTCGGCGAAGGCCTCGAAATCCTGCGGCGTCTTCAGGCCGAAGTTGCGCAGCAGCAGGCCGCCATGCCGGCTCAACAGGGCCTCGACATGCTGGCGCTGCGAACGCGCCCAAGCCACCGCATCCAGGTCGGGGCCGGCCGGCTCAATCACGAGAGGAAACTCGCGGCCCGGTGTCAGGAAAGATGTTCTGACCGCTGGCGCGTCGGCGGTTGCCGCCACGCCGGACCTCTCGGAGATCTTGCGAAGCTTGTCGAACTTGCCGGCGCCACCTTTGGCGGGAGCTGGATGCGATGTGTCCTGATTCGCCTGCATGGCGTTCTCCTTGATGCGGATGATCGGTGAGGGGTCCAGCCGCTGCTGCGGCGAAGCCACGGCGCCGGCCAGCATGTCGCACCACTGGGCCGAGACCTGCTCGATCGTGTCGTGGCGATACAGTGCCGTGGCATACACCCAGTCGACTGTCAGCCCCTGGTCATGCTCGTTGACGAACACGGCAAGATCGAATTTGGCGTGGGATGCGGGCTGCGGCAGCGTCTCGATGCTCAGGCCGGGAATGTTGAAACGGGATTGAGGCATGTTCTGCAAAACGAACAGCACCTGCACCAAGGGGTTGAGCCCACGCTCACGCGGCAGCGCCAGGGCATCAATCACCTGGTCGAAGGGCAATTCCTGATGCTCCAGGCTCGCAAGTACGTCCTGAGCAACCTGATCGACCCAGCCGCTCATGCTGGTTTCCGGCGACAGATGCGAGCGCAACGGCACCACATTGACAAAGAAACCCAACAGCCCTTCCAGGTCCGGATGAGACCGGCCAGCCACATCGGTCCCGACGACCAAGTCGCTCTGCCCCGTCCAGCGATGCAGCATCCAGAGAAACGAAGCCAGCAGCACACTGAACACAGTGGCGCCATTCGCATATGCCAGCGCTCGCACATGGTTTGTCACGGCCAGTGGCAGCTCGATCGTCACGGACGCTCCCCGACCGTCGGCTCTGACCGGCCGCACATGGTCAAGAGGCAAGGTGGACCGCTGCGGCGCGCAGCTCAGAGTGCGTCTCCAGAAGTCCGCCTCATGTGCACCCTGGCCCTGCGCCAGACGTCCGCGATGCCATACGGCATAGTCGGCATATTGCACGGGCAGGTGTGGCAAAACGGGCTCGCACCCTTTAGCCAAAGCCTGGTAGATCGCCGCAAATTCGCGCACAAAGATGCCATGCGACCAGCCGTCGAAGACGATGTGGTGAATGGCGAGCACCAGCACATGGTGCTCGCCGGATAGCCGCAACACAGTAGCTCGAACCAAGGGCGGCGCGTCCAGATCGAACGCCAAAGACTCGCCGGTCCGCAAAACCTCGCCGACAGCCTGCTGCTGCAGGGCCGGCGTCTGAGTCGCTACATCCAGAATCGGAACCTCCAGGTGCAGGCTCGTTGCGACCCGTGCCACCGGCTCCCCCTCCTCGTCCTGGCCATAGGCCGTGCGCAGCACTTCGTGCCGCTGGACCAGCCTGTGCAGCGTCGCACGCAAGGCATCAAGGTTGATCCGACCATGCAGACGCAGTGCCGTCACCATGTTGTAGGCCGTCCGCTCGGTCGGCGCGGCCAGGCTGTCGACCAGCCACAGCCGCTGTTGGATGGGCGACAGCGGCAACGCCGCGCTGCGCGGCACCGGCTGAAGTGGACCTCCGGCCACGGTCTCTTCGGGCGGCAGGCCCTGGTCTTGCAGGCAACTGGCCAGCCCTCGCACGGTGGGCTGCTCGAATACCAGTCTGAGCGGCAGCGAGCGGCCCAGACGCTGACGCAAGCGAGCCACCAGCTGAGTGGCCAGCAACGAATGCCCACCCAGATCAAAGAAGCCCTGATCTCGCCCCACCGGCTGCGCCAGGCCCAGCACCTCCTGAAACAAGGCGGCCAGCGCCAGCTCCGTCTCGTTCTGGGGCATTTCGCCGCTATCGGCGGCAGCCACCGGGACGGGGTCCGGCAGGGCAGCGCGGTCCACCTTGCCATTGGCGTTGATCGGCAGCGCTGGCAGTCTCATCAGGACTGCCGGCACCATGTAGTCTGGCAACGCCCGGCCCAGTGCCTGACGAAGCGCGGTGGTATCGCAGGCTTGCCCGTCATGGGTGCTGAGATAGCCCACCAGACGCGTGCCGGCTGGCCCTTGCACCGGCAGCACCAGTGCTTCGCGAACGGCCGGCTGCGCCAGCAGTTGCGCCTCGATCTCGCCCAGCTCGATGCGAAAGCCCCGGATCTTGACCTGATGGTCAATCCGTCCCAGGTACTCGATCTGGCCGTCGGATCGCCACTTGACCAGATCGCCGGTGCGGTACAGACGTCCGCCGTCCATGCCGAACAGATCGCAAGCCACGAATCGCTCGGCGGTCAGGCCGGCACGATGGAGATAGCCACGTGCCAGCCCCTCTCCCGCCACATGCAATTCGCCAGGAACTCCGATCGGCACTGGGTTCAAATTGGCATCGAGAATGCAAAGGCCGAGATCGGGAATCTGCCCGCCGATGGGGCTACGCTGCCCTTCCATCAGATCGGCACGAGTGATGGGTCGATACGTGACATGCACCGTGGTTTCGGTGATGCCATACATATTGATCAGACGCGGCGCCTCGTCGCCGAAATGATCCAGCCAGCGCCGCAAGCTTTGCGGCTCCAGTGCCTCTCCACCGAAGATCACGGCACGCAAAGGCGTGGCGCCGCCGTCGTAGAGGGCCGGCACCTGCATCAGTTGGCGGAAAGCCGAGGGCGTCTGATTCAACACCGTCACGCCCTGCTCGCGCAGCAAGACCAGGAACTCCTCGGGCGAACGGCTCTGCAGATAGGGCACCACCACCAGGCGCCCTCCATGGCACAAAGCGCCAAAGAGCTCCCATACCGAGAAGTCGAACGCATAGGAATGGAACAGTGTCCACACATCGCGATGATCGAAATGAAACCAGTGGCGTGTGGACGACAGCAGACGCACGGCGTTGCGATGGGTCAGCAGCGCCCCCTTGGCCAATCCCGTCGAACCCGAGGTGTAGATCAGGTACGCAAGGTGGTCGCCGCACATCGGCACCCGGGGATCGGTCAGTGGCTGCGCAGACAGATCCAGGGTATCCAGCATCAACACGCGCAACTGCGACGACAGGCGGTCGATCGAGCTGACCGGCAGGTTTGCCTGCAGCTGCGTCTGCGTGAGCAACACCGACATGCCACTGTCGCTCATCATGTGGTTCAGGCGTGCGGTGGGATAGGCAGGATCCAATGGCACATAGGCGCCGCCGGCCTTGAGAACTGCCAGCACGGCGATCACCATGTCTGCGGAGCGCTCGAGCGCCAGCCCGACTTTGATCTCGGGGCCGACACCATCGGCAATGAGCCTATGTGCCAGCTGGTTGGCCCGCTGATTGAGCACCGCATAACTCAGAGCATGGCCCTCGGCGGTCACCGCGATCGCGTCGGGACGCAACCGGACCTGTTGCTCGATCAGCTCGTGCAGAGTCATGTCCGGTGTCGCGACGGACGCCACCAACTGCGGTCGCGGGCGTCCCCAATCCATCAGCTGTTTTCGCTCATCGAGCCCCAGCATGTCGACATCTGCCACCAGGGAGTCGCTCTGGCGGGCCACCGCCTCCAGCAAACGCAGATAGTGCCCGGCCATGCGCGCCATGCTTGCCGGCTCGAAAAGCTCAGCCGCGTAGCCGAACATCGCCGTGATCCGACCGTCCGGATGTTCGGTGGTATCCAGGGCGAGGTCACAAAGAACTGCATGCTCGCCCAACTCATAGCTGGTCAGCGCCAGGCCCGGCAAGCTCCCCAGCGCCTCATGGTCTTCGCGCAGATGGTTGAAAATGACCTGGAACAACGGTGTCTGCCCCGGACGGCGTTCGGGCTGCAGGACTTCCACCAGCTGTTCGAAGGGCAGGTCTTGGTGGGCTTGGGCGCCCTGCGCCGCTTCTCGCGTCTGTGCCAGCAAATCCCGCAGCGTGGTCTGAGCATCGAGCTGGACCCTCAAGACCTGGGTATTGACGAAGAAGCCCACCAGGCCTTCGGTTTCCGCCCGCTGACGGTTGCCCACCGGCACACCGACACGGATGTCGGACTGACCGGTATACCGGTGCAGCAGAGCCTGGAAGGCCGTCAGCAGCAGCATGAACAGCGTCACTTGGCTCGCCTGGGCCTTGCCGCGCAGCGCGGCTGCGACATGGGCGGGCACTTCGAAGGGCTGCCGTCGCCCCTTGTGACTCGGATGCATCGGCCGAGGATGGTCGGTCGGCAGCATCAGCACGGGGTGCTCCTGCCCCAGGGTGCGTTTCCAGTAAGCCAGTTGACGCGCCTTCTCGCCCTCATTCAGAGCCTGGCGCTGCCAAACGGCATAGTCGGCATACTGGATTGGCAGCTCGGCCAGCTGAGGCTCCCGCCCCTGCACCCGCGCGGTGTAGGTAGCCACCAGCTCGCTCACCAGGATCTTCATCGACACCGCGTCCGAGACGATGTGGTGCATCGCCACGGCCAGCACATGTTCGCTCTCATCCAGCCTCAGCAAACTCACGCGCAGCAATGGCCCCTCGGCCAGATCGAATGGTTCGGAGGCGATATGCCTGACATGCTCGTCGGCACTCGCCTGCCGTTGCTGCATCGGCAGATCACACAGATCGAACACCGACACATGCAAAGGTGCCGCGGGTTGCACCAGTTGCTCGGGCTGCCCGTCGGGGCCCTGCCGGAAAACGGTGCGCAGCGCCTCATGCCGTCGCAGCCAGGCATCGAACCCGGCTTGCAGGGCCTGCACGTCCAAACGCCCTGACAACCGCAGCGTACCGCTGAGGTGGTAGGCCGTGCTACGCGGATCCCATTGCCAGAGAAACCACAGGCGCTGCTGTGCATGGGACAGGGGTGCCGGGCCTGTACCCTGACGACGGGGGATGGACAGTTCCTGCGTGGCCTGTCCCCGCAACCGGCTGAGCAGCAGCCGTTTTTGCTCCGGCGTGAGGCGGGCACGTCGGGCAGAAAGTTCGTCTTCGCTTTTCATCATCATGATGCGTGCTCGATGTCCTCGATCAAGCGGGTCTCGACCTGCATGGCCAGCCCAGCGATGGTCGGGTCCTTGAAGAATTCGGCGTTCTGCACAGCGATTCCAAAGGCGGCCTTGACACGGGCCAGCATCTGAATGCCCAACAATGAGTCGCCGCCCAGCTCAAAGAAGTTGTCGTTCAAACCCACGGGCTCGATGCCCAGCAAGGCCCGCCATATCTCAGCCAGGCGAACATCCAGTTCCTCGAACGGCGCTTCAAACGGCGTGCTCAGGCCTGGGCGGGACGATCGTGTCCCGGTAGACGTCAGTGCCGATGCCGCGCCCTCGGAAGCCAGCGCAAGCAGCCAGTCCTGGGAAGCGTTTTCGAGCCGCATTTCCAGCGGCACCGTCGACACCAGCACATGCGGCACCTGCGGTCCGGCCAGGATGCGATCAAACACCTCCACCCCATGGGCCGGTGCGATGCCGACACCATCGGGCCAGGCCATGTCGGCAGCCATGCCCACGTCCCGCCAGCCATCCCAGCCGATCGCAACAACGTGGCAGGCCGATTCGCCCTCGTCCTGACTCCAGGCTTGTGCGGCCGCATCCAGGCACGCATTGGCCGCGCTATAGGCGGCCTGACCGAGGCCGCCCGTCACGCTAGCCAAGGATGAACACAGCACAAGAATCTCGAGAGGTTCGCTCCGCAACAGTTCGCGCAGGGCGAGCGCGCCCTGGACCTTGGGTGCCATCACCCGAGCCATGGCTTGCGGCGTGTCCTGAGCGAAGCCAGAGCCCGCCTCCCCCGCAGCGTGGACAAGACCGTGCACGGCCCCGAAGCGGCGCTTCGCCAAGGCCAGGGCGTCGCGCATGCTGGCCTCATCGGTCACGTCGGCACGCAGCACCATCACCTCCGCGCCCAGCGCCTCCAGCGCCATCACGGTGCGCAAGTTATCGATCTCCCGTTCACGACCGGCCGGCTTGTCGGCCAGCAACGCAGGCCACTGTTCACGGGCAGGCAGTTGGACCGATCGTCCCAGCAGCACCAGCTTGGCCTGCACGGTACGCGCCAGATGCTCGGCCAGGGTGCGACCGATGCCGCCCAGTCCTCCGGTGATCAGGTAGACCCCGGCCGGGCGCAAGGGACTGCGCGATGCAGGCGGTCGTTGAATGGGCTCGAAGCGGCGCACCCATCGGTAGCCACCGCGATAGGCCACGACCCGCTCGCTGCTCAAGATGGGGTGCGACACCTGCGCGAGCACCTGGGCGGCCACAGCCTCCCAGCGAAGACCATTCCCCACCTTCGCTTGCACATCGATCGCGCGGCAGACAAGCCCGGGGACGTCCAGCGGCAAACTCAGACAGGCACCTAGCGATGTGGCCTTGGCAGCGCAGACCGGGTCGCTGCCTGTCACGTCAAGCAGGCGATCGGCAACCACGCTGATTTCCACACGGGCCCGAACCTGGTTTTCCTCCGCCCAAGTTTTGTAGGCCTGTCCGAGGCAGCGCAGGCTGAAGAACCCTCGGGCCAGCACCTCTTCAAGCGGCCATGGAGCACCGCCGTCCACGCCCCAAGTGTGGACCACGCGGACCACCGCAGGCTCCGAACCCATGAGCAACTGCCACAGCAAATCATGACCGGCCTGGTCATCCGCAACCAATTGCCCGCCACCCGTGTCCAGCGCAGTGGTCGCGGCAACATCCACCAGCAACGGGCGCAGCCCCATCGCCTGAAGTTGCGCCTTCAAGGTGCCACCCAAGCCCTCAGCCTGGCCCAGGATCAGCCAGACATCGTCGTTGGGCTCAGGCCGCTGCGACACCGCCAGTGCGTCCGTGCGCTGCCACACGGGCGCGTGGAACCAGTCGTCGAGCTCAAGCCGCTTCACTGCGGCGGACGTCGGAGACATCGACGCCCCAGAACGGTGACCGTCCGAAGCAGGCGGATCTATCCAATAGCGCTGCCGCTCGAAGGGGTAGGTAGGCAGCGGTACGCGCCGCCGCCCCTCATGCAGCCGTTTCCAATCCATCGACACGCCCGCCAGCCACAGACGCCCCAAACTCGCCGGCCAGGGCTCATGCGGGCCCGGCCTGCCCGGGTGCGGCAAGGACGACAGCACGACGCGGCCGGTCCCTGCGGCTGGATGGCGTCGCGCCAGCATTCCGAGGGTCTCGCCTGGGCCCACTTCCAGCAGCACACGCCCAGGCTCGGCCATCAAAGTGGCCAAGCCGTCGGCAAAACGCACGGTGCTGCGCAGGTGCGCAACCCAGTATGCCGGGTCGACAGCCTGAGCGGCAGTGATCCACTGTCCGGTCAGGTTCGACACAAAGGGCAGGCTCGGAGGATGAAACTCCACCCGCCCCAGTTCGGCAAGAAAGTCCTCCAGCATCGGGTCCAGCATCGATGAATGGAAGGCATGCGACACCTTCAGGCGCCGCACCGCGACCTCGCGTGCGACCAGGTCGCGCTCGACCGCATCGATCGTCTCGCCAGGGCCGGACAGCACACAGGCATCGGATGCGTTGACCGCCGCAAGGCCGCAGCCATCGTCGACATAGGATGAGACTTCCGCTTCGGACAGGCCCACGGCCAACATGGCGCCTTCAGGCAAGGCTTGCAGCAGGCGCCCCCTGACCGCGACCAGGCGCAGGGCATCGTCCAGCTTCCAAACACCGGCCAAGCAGGCCGCCACGTACTCACCGATGCTGTGACCCAGCATGCTTTGCGGGATCACGCCCCAACTCATCCACAGACGAGCCAGCGCGTACTCGATCACGAAGAGCGCGGGCTGGGTGAGCGCGGTCTGGGCCAGATGCTTGGCGGCCTGTTCCACCGTTTTCTCTTGGGGCTGCTGCAGCTCGGGATAGAGCACTGCCCGTAGATCCAGTCCCAGAATCGGCGTCAGCACCGCCATGCAACGGTCCACCTCGGTCCGAAAGATCGCCTCGTCCCGGTAGAGCGAAGCCGCCATGCCCACATGCTGCGCGCCCTGCCCCGGGAACAGAAAGGCCACGGCAGAGCCGCTCGCGCGGTCCGGAAGGTGCGACACAAACAGGCGGCCCGGATCGCGTCGCGCCAGCGCCAGCCCGGCGTCCTCGCGATCACTGCAGACCAGCACGGCACGATGGGCAAAAGCCTTGCGGCCGATCTGCAGTGTCCAGGCCACATCGGGCAGCGGCAGGTCGGCGTGCTCGCGCAGGTGGTCGGAAAGACGCGACAAGGTCTGCTCGAGCGCAGCTGGACTGCGCGCCGACACCGGCAGGATCTGCCAGTTGCGGGCCGGCGCCGACGCCTTGCCGGGCGTCGGCGCCTCCTCCAGGATCACATGGGCGTTGGTGCCCCCCATGCCGAAGGAACTGACGGCCGCACGACGCGGCATTTCGCTCGCCGGCCAGTCCCTCAGCGTCGTATTGACATAGAACGGGCTGGCCTCAAAGTCGATGCGCGGATTGGGCTGCTCGAAGTTCAGGCTGGGTGGCAACTGGCGGTGGCGCAGAGCGAGAGTGGCCTTGATCAGGCCGGTCACTCCCGCGGCCGCATCCAGATGTCCTACCAGGGTCTTGACCGAACCCAGCGCGCAGAATCCCCTCCGGTCGGTACCGACACGGAAGGCCCGGGTCAGGGCTTCCACTTCAATAGGGTCACCCAGCACCGTACCGGTTCCGTGCGCTTCGACATAGCCGATGGAGTCGGGCGGCACGCCGGCCATGGCCTGCGCGGCCAGGATCACCTCGGACTGGCCCTCTGCGCTGGGAGCGGCATAGCCGATCTTGGACGAACCATCGTTGTTGATGGCCGAGCCCTTGATGACGGCGTGGATGGTGTCGCCATCAGCCAGCGCATCGGCCAGGCGCTTGAGCACCACCGCGCCCGCACCGCTGCCGATCACCGTGCCCTGCGCACGTGCATCAAAGGCGCGACACAGGCCGTCAGGCGACAGGATGCTGCCGTCCTGGTGCAGATAGCCGCCGTCCTGGAGCAGATTCAGCCAGACCCCGCCGGCCAGGGACATATCGACCTCGTGGTTCAGAAGGCTGCGGCAGGCCATGTGAACCGCCACCAGCGAGGTGGAACAGGCCGTCTGTACCGTGACGGCCGGACCGCGCAGATCCAGTTTGTAGGCAACGCAGGTACTCAGCGAATCCTTGTCGTTGCCGTTCATCAGGCCCAGCAGCGCCGAGATGTCACGGGCATTGCGCAGATCTTGGTGGGGCAGAAGGTTCATCAGCAGATAGCTGTTGGCGCCGGTGCCCGCCAGCACACCGGTGAGACGCGCGGTGTCGCGATCACCTGGCGACCAACCGGAATGCTCCAGGGCCTCCCAGGCCACCTCCAGGAACAGGCGCTGCTGCGGATCGAGCCGCGCTGCCTCGCCGGGCGCATAGCCGAAGAAGGCCGCGTCGAACCGGTCCATGTCGGCCAGCACCATGCCTGCCTTCACATAGGACGGGTCTGCCAGCAAGTGCTCCTGCACGCCCTTCGACCGCAACTGCTCATCGGTGAAGAAGGTGGCCGCGCCCTGCCCCATGCGCAGCCGGTCCCAGAGGGCATCGACCGTTGGCGCGCCAGGAAAGCGCCCGGCCATGCCAATGATGGCGATATCCGCAGCGCCATCGCCGTCATCCAAGACGGACTGATTCAGCTCACTGCTCATGACGGAACTTTCTGCGCACCTGGCTTTCGTTGAACAAAGGTCGAGCGTTGGCGCCGGGCGCGCTCTTCGCGTTGCTGCTGGGTACCCCCGACCGTCCGCGGCCGGTCGTCCGCTGAGCGGTCGAGCAGACGGACCATGTCCGCCACCGTCGGGTGTTGCAGCAACTCCATCACCGAAACCTCGGCCATGAGTCGGGTTTCAATCTGGCGCTGCAGGCGAACCAGCAGCAGCGAATGCCCACCCAGATCGAAAAAGTTCTCGTGCAGGCCGACCTGCGGCAGTCCCAGCAAGTCGGTCCAGATCGCGGCCATCACCCGCTCACGCGGATCCCGGGACGCCTCATGCTCGCCCTCGACAGCGGCAAGGGTGGCCGGAGGTAGCGCGTGGCGATCAAGCTTGCCCGCCGAGGTACGTGGCAAGAATCCGAGCACCGCGATCGCCGACGGCACCATATAGGCAGGCAGCAGCCGGGCCAGTTCCTGCCGCAACGACAACGGTCCGGTCGTCGCCTCCAGCGAGACGTGCGCGACCAGCTTGGCGTCGTCGCCCTCGCCTTGGACCGAGGCCATGGCTTCCCGCACCCCCGGCTGAGCCAGCAGTGCCGCTTCCACCTCGGCCAGTTCAACCCGAAAGCCTCGCACCTTGACCTGGTGATCGACGCGCCCCAACGCTTCAAGCTGACCATCGTGCCGCCACCGTGCCTGGTCGCCAGTGCGATACAGGCGCCCGCCTTGGTCATCAAAAGGGTCCGGCACAAAGCACTTGGCCGTCAGCTCTGCGCGCCCCAGGTAGGCTTGGGCCAGCCCCTCCCCGCCCAGATACAGCTCACCAACGACGCCCGGTGGCACGAGGTTCATGTCCCGGTCCAGCACATGAGCCGTGCGCCGGCCCACGGGCCGGCCAATAGGCACATGGCGGCTCAAAGCCGGCAGCGAGCCCTGTGAGTCGCATGTCCAGGCCGTCGGGGTGATAACCGCCTCCGTAGGGCCGTAGGCATTGATGTACTGTGCGGCCAGCCCCAGCCGCCGAGCAGCTTCCAGGTCGCCGCTCGACCAGGCCTCGCCGCCAGCGATGACCAGCCGCACCGACCAAGGCGACTTGGGCTGTCGCATCAAGCGTAGATACGACGGAGGCAGGTCCAAGATGGTCACGCCTTGGGTGCGCACCTCATGCTCGAGTCGATCAGGGTCGCGAACATCGTGGTCCGGCACCACGACACCGCCGCCGGCCACCAGGGGTGCCAGCCACTGCTCCATCGCGGCATCGAAGCTGGCCGATGCAAACTGGAGCAGCCGGTCTTCAGTGCCAAGCCCATAACGACTTGCAATGGCTTGCACATGCATGGCCAGCGGGCCATGCGCCACGCCGACGCCCTTAGGCTGGCCAGTAGAGCCCGATGTGAAGATCACATAGGCGAGCTGCCCTGGATGGATGGAAAGACAGGGATCGTGATCCGGTTGCGTGAGCAGGTTCGGAGCATTCGTTTGCCACCGATATCCATTAAGCCCGGACACCCGCCTCTCGTCGGGCCAGGACTCATCCGTCAGCAGCATCCCCACGCCCGCATCTGCAACCATGATGGCCAGCCGCTCGGCCGGGTAAGCAGGGTCGAGCGGAACACAGGTGCCACCGGCCTTCCATACCGCCAGCAAAGCCACGAAAAGGTCGAGACCGCGCGCCATCCCCACGCCCACCCGAGTTTCCGGTCGCACGCCCCGGTCTATCAGATGGTGTGCAAGCCGGTTCGCTCGGCGGTTCAGTTCGATATGACTCAGGCTTTGTTCACCCTGGACCAAGGCCATGGCATCGGGCCGCTTTCGGGCAACCTCCTCCAGGGACCGATGGACCGGTACGGCATCCCAATCAGCTCGGCCGAGCGCCTCGCCCTGCCCCCACCGTGCAAGCAAGTCGCGATCGTCAGGGCAAAGCAGATTGACGTCGGCCAGGGCCATGTCCGGAGTTCCCACCAGAGCCTGTAGCAGACAGACGTACGCATGCCCCAGCCGCACCATGGTGGCCGGCTCGAACAACTCGGCGGCGTACACCCAGTGCGCGCGCAAACGCCCATCGCTGAGTTCACGCAGTTCCAGCGTCAACTCAAAGGACGCCTCGGCTTCAGGCAGGTCAAGCAGCTCGGCGCGCAAGCCGGCCAGATCGCCGACGGCGCCAGCGTCCTCCTGCAGCAGATTGATCATGACCTGGAACAAGGGGCTGTGGGCCATGCTGCGCGCCGGTTGCAAGGCCTCCACCAGTTGCTCGAACGGCAGGTCCGGATTCGCCTGCGCGCCCAGCGAAGCTTCCCGGACTTGGTGCAGCAGACGGCCGAGAGAGCCCTTTCCATCGACTACCTGGCGCAGCACCAGGGTATTGACGAAGAAGCCGATCACATCCTGCGCGCCGGGCTGACGCCGATTGGCCACGGGCACGCCGACCCGCACATCCTCCTGGCCGGTGAAGCGGTACAACAAGCCCTGGAAAGCCGCCAGCAGCATCATGAACACCGACACGGCGCCCGCCTGAGCGGCCGCACGCAATGACGGGACCAGGATGTCCGGCAGGTCGATGGCCATGCGGGCCGCGCGGTAGCGGGCGACCGGAGGACGGGGATGATCAGCAGGAAGCATCAGCACGGGATGCGAGTCACCCAGCTGCGCGCGCCAGTAGGCCAATTGTCGATCGCCCTCGCCCGCCGCCAGCCAGCGGCGCTGCCACGCTGCGTGATCCACATACTGCAGAGCAGCCTCCATCGGCGGCAGTATCTGTCCCTGGGCGGCTGCTCGGTACCCCCTGAGAAGCTCGTCGAAGAACAGCTGCATCGACGCGCCATCGGTGACGATGTGGTGGGCCAAGACCAGCATGACCGCCTCCCCGTCTGCGATATGGATCAGGTGAACTCGCCACAACGGCCCTTCGGCCAGATCGAAAGGTTCCCGCTGCAAGCGCCCAAGCAAATCGGCCATCGACTCATCGCGTTCGCGGAGATCGATCTCGTTGAGCTGAGGAAGTCCAGCTGCGCCCAACACCCGCACTTCCTGCATCAGGGCACCATCACTACCCGGCACGAACACCGTTCGCAGAGATTCATGGCCGGCCGCCAGCGCGCTCAGCGCGGCGCGCAGGAATGCTCCGTTCACTGTGCCTTGCAGGCGCAAAGCAGCGCCGACATGGTAGGCCGCGCTGGCCGGTTCCATATGCCACAAAAACCATTGGCGCTGCTGCGCATGCGAAGCAGGCCAAGCCTGCCTGCCACGGTCGCGTGGCAGGCGTTCGATACGTTCGGCCCACCCGATCACCGGATCCGACGGTGCCGTTTGCTCACGCAAGCGTGCGAGTGCCACGGCGCAGTCGCTCAGTACCGGATGCTCGAACATCAGACGCGGCTGCACGGCCAGATTCCATCGGGCCGCTATGCCGGCCACCACCTGGGTTGCGGCCAGAGAATTACCTCCCGACGCAAAAAAATGAGTCTGCGGGCTCACCACCGCCGGGCGGCGCGTCACGCGTTCCAGGGCCTCTCGCCAGATGGCTGCCAGTGCGGCGGTATCGTCGCTCATTTCCCGCGGCCGATCCGCCATGCCCACGGCTGCCGGGCCGCCCCGCACAAAAGCGCCATGCTCGAACACGGCATAGGCATCCAGCGTTCCCTCCTCCCAGCCGAGGCGGCAGGCGTTGCGCTGTAGCTTGCCGCTCGACGTCTTGGGCAAGGCGCCAGGATTGAGCAGCAGCACCACCGACAGCGGTTCTCCACAAACCTGGCTGACCGACCGACTCAAGGCATCCACCAGCGTTGGCGCCGACACCAGCTTCTGCATGCCGCGCGACACTTCGGCTGCCAGACCGATACCTTCGCCATCCACGCCGTCAACCGCAAAAACGGCGACCCTCCCCTTGCGCACAGCCTCGACCTCAGCCTCAACGGTCCGCTCCAGATCCTGCGGATACAAGTTGTGTCCGCGCACAATGATCAGGTCCTTGAGCCGGCCGGCCACGTACAGCAGTCCCTGATGCCGAAAGCCAAGGTCGCCAGTGCGCAACCAGCGCCGCCCGTCCTGCTCGACAAATGTCTGTGCAGTCTCTTTCGGGCGCCCCCAGTAGCCCTGACCCAGGCTGGGGCCGGAGGCCCAGATTTCGCCGACCTCGCCGTCCGATGCAGACGTCAGCGTTTCAGTGGACATGATCTCGACGTCATGCCCGCTGACCGGACTGCCGCAACTCACCAGCAACGGGGCCTTGGCATCCACCGCCGCCTGCCCTTGTCTAAGCCGTTCGACGGAGAAACCGTGGGACACCAACCCCTGCCCCCGAATTCCGCCCGTGACGAACAGCGTAGCCTCTGCCAGCCCATAGCAAGGATAGACAGCCTCGGCCGGAAACCCGGCAGGCGCGAACCGATCGATGAAGGCACGCAGGGTGTCGTGACGCACTGGTTCCGCACCGGAGAAGGCCAGGCGCCAGCAAGACAGGTCCAGCCGCCGCAACTGCTCCTCGCTGACACGCTCGACACACAGGCGGTACGCGAAGTCGGGCCCGCCACTGATCGTGCCTCGGTGCCGGGATATGGTCTCCAGCCAGCGCAGTGGTCGCTCCAGGAAAAAAGCGGGCGTCATCAGCACCACGGGGATGCCCCGATGGATGGGTTGAAGCAGCCCACCAATCAGACCCATGTCGTGAAACAAAGGCAGCCACGACACAAAAACGTCGTCCGCGCCTACCGACAGGCCCTCCTCGATCGCCCATTCATTGGCAGCAAGATTGCCATGACTGACCATCACGCCCTTGGGCGTGGCCGTCGATCCCGATGTGTACTGAAGGAAAGCCAGATCGCCAATGTCCGGCTCATGCTCGCGCCAAGCCTGGGCACTTTCATGATTGCCGGCGAACGTCGCCAATTCGTCCACCACCAGTGCCTCGATGCTTGCCAAGACCGGACCGGCCTGGCGCAGCTGCGGCAGCATCGCGCTCGTGGTCAACAGGCATGCCGCTTGGCAATCCTCGGCAATGGCCCGCAGACGGGCCACATGTTGCTCACGCATCGATTCCGGAGGAAACACCGGCACGGCCACCAGCCCCGCATACAGGCAGGCCATGAACGAGATCACATAGTGCTCGTCATTGTTCAGCAACAGCAAGGCCCTGTCGCCGATGGAGAAGCGCGCCTGCAGATTGGCCGCCAGTGCTCTTACGCGTTGATCGAGTTCAGCATAGGTATAGACGGTGTCGATCACCGACGCCCCATCCGCCCGCACCGTGATCAATGCGCGACCATCGGGGCGATTCCTGGCCAGACTGCGCAGACGGGCTGCCAAGGTGACAGGCTCGCCCAGCATTGATCGGCGCGAAAGGGGGCGCGGCAACCAATCGGTTTGCATGGAATCAAGAGCATTCGCGGAGGTCATGACGGGATTTCCTGCTGAAAGTGGGAGTGACACCAGGCCAATGCAGCGGCATAGCCCGTCGGGGCCTGCAGTGCGCATGCAGACACGGCCGGCCAGCCCTGAAGGGCGTGACTCACCGTGACCCGCCCCTCGGGGGTTGGCTGCACCGAGAGGCCGGGCAGATGAGCGGCCAAGCCGATACCCAGCGCTTTCAGCGCCGCCTCCTTGCCGACCCAGTAATGGAAGAAGGCATCAGGTCGGCGATCGAGAGCCAAGCCTTGACGCTCCTGAAGCGTGAGAACACTGGCCTCGATCTCGCGCGTATCCACGCCCCTATCGCAGTGTTCGATGTCGACGCCCAGGCGATCAATGACACCGGCCGGCGCCAGGGCCATCAAGGCGAACCCGCCAGCGTGTGAAACATTGAAGACCGGCGGCTGCGGCCAGCTTTCAGGAAGACCGGGCTTGCCCTGCCGCCCCGTCACCAGAGGCAACTGCAAAGGATCACACCCCAGTCGCGCCCCAAGCAGGCGACGCAAGGCGCCCCGGGTTGCCACAAAGCGCACACGGTCGGCACGCATGCGCAAGCGCGCGGCGCGCGCGCGCTCCTCGCTGGTCAACAGCCGCAAACCCTCAGTGGGCTCAACCGCCAGGTCCAGCGGCAAGCACCAGAGCTCGAGCCCGGCCGGCACATCCTCAGGCAAAGGCCAGGCCTGCATATCGCCCCTCGTGATTGCGCATTGCCAGCTGACGCTCGATCAGCGCCAATACCTCGCACTCGTGCGGGCGCAGAAAGAAGTGCCCGCCGCTGAACCAGTGCAGGGCCAGGCAATGAGTGGTCTCGCATCTCCAGGCCTCCAGCCGCTCGGCGGCGATGTCGTCCTCCAACCCACCCAGCACCACCAATGGGGCTCGCAGTGGAGCCTGCATCGGCCAGTCGCAAGCGCTCTCGCACACCTGATAGTCCGCAGCCAGAACACCCAGCACGATGCGGCGCAGCTCAGGATTTTCTAGAACCTCAGTCGGCGTTCCGCCTTGCTTCAGCAGATCCGCAATCAGCCAGGCCTCATCGCCGCTGCCGGCAAAGCGCTCGCGCTCGCGACGCGTCGGAGCCGGACAGGCCGACACGAAGACAGCCAGGGGAGCTGGCTGCCCCCGCGCCTGCCAACGGGCAGCCATGGCGTGCGCAAGCAAGCCACCCATGCTGTGCCCGAACAGCGCATAAGGCCCCTGCAGCACACCCGCATGCTCACTGCACAGCAGCTCGACCAGTTGGTCCGCATCGTGCAGCAGGGATTCACCCATGCGCGCGCCGCGACCGGGAAGCTCCACCGGCACCAGCCTCAGCCAGGCCGGCAAGCGAGATCGCCACCGCAGATACATGGTCGCGCTGGCACCGGCGCAAGGCAGGCTCAGCAGGGACACCTGCACGCTCATTGCGGACCGGCAGCCGCCGATGTGTCCATGAAACGACGCAGCGACAAAGGCCGCATGTCGGTCCAGACCTCGTTGACATGATCCAGGCAGGCTTGCTTGTCACCCAGGAACCCGGCATCGACCCAGCCGCCGGGAACAGCCTTCCACTCAGGCCAGATTGAATACTGCTGTTCGTGATTGACCAGAACGCGGAACTGTCCGTTCTCGCGATCGAAACAACTCGTCATGGCGACGCCCTCGCACCGATGCACAAGGGATGCCTACACCTGCTGCCAGGCACTCAGAGGCTTCCCGATACACAGATGACGATTGAGGCGTCCGGGAATTTAGTGGGGAACTACTCGAGCGTGAAAGCTCAGGAAGACGACGAAGGGGGCACCATTCCAGTAATCGACCACAGGTGCTGCGCCTGCCGGTAGGCGCTGCGATGTGCAGCATCCATCATGAGCCAAGCCTTCAGCTCGATGAGTTCGGCGTCGTTCAGCGCCTTCTCATGCTCGCGCATCACCCAGCCCAAAGCGGCTTGCCAGATAGGGTCGTCGCGCGATAGGTCCGTCATGATCGTCGTCAGGGAGTTGTCTGAGCATGGCGGTGGAGCCACCCCTGGATTTTAAGCCCCCCTCACCGACGGGTCTCAGGCTTGCGTAGCCTTGGTCAATGCATCTCGGCAACAGTTCATCGCATCGCGCACCATGAAGTTCACCATGGTGGTCGATACACCCAGAGTCTTTGCCACTTCGCGCTGAGTCAAACCGCCCAGTCGGTGCAGCTCAAACGCATGTCGAGTGCGCTCCGGCAAAGTCGACAAGGCATCGACCACCAGACGCAAATGCTGGCGATGCATTGCCAACATCTCCGGCGTGCCGCCCAGATGTGGCACCTCCAGGCCATCATCCTCGTGCGCACAAACCTGCGACTCCAACACCGCACGCCGGTGGCGGTCACTGGCCAGGTTCCGCACCACCTGAAACAGATAGGCAACCGGCTGCTTGACCTCCAGAAATCCCCCGCCCTCAACCACCTTCATGTAGGCATCCTGAACCACATCTTCCGCGCGTTGGATGTTGCCAAGAATCTTCAGCGCTGCCATGCGCAACTGCGGTCGATTGGCAATGAAGGTGGCGCCAATATCTGTCACCGGCTCATGCGGAAAGAACATGGATGCTCCCGATATGAGATCCATGCATCGCACGCAGGAGTCTCAGCAAGAAATAATAATAATGATTCTCATTATGTTTTATGACAGTGTGCTCATGTGTTTCAACCTACAGGCTTCAGGGTCTATCGGATCCTTCCGGGCAGCCCACACCCGCTCGAATTGACACCCTGCAGACGGCAGCGGTGGCAGGAAGTCCTTTGTGCATGCATTCGCCCCGTCGCTGCAACACGAGCCGGCCAGCAAGGGCTCTAGGCCGATACCGTACTGCCCAGCGCCACCGGCGCCCACTTCTGGGCCAACGGCAGGCTGCCGCTTGAGCACCGGTCTCCGGCCATCGTGATGTCGCCCGACGAGATGGTCGATGCCGCAATGGTGGGCTTCGGCCTTAGCAAGCTGATCATGATGGGGAGCGAACGACAGCCACGGCCCAAACTTGTGTGCTCCACCGATCCACTTTCCTTCAGGCCAGTCCTCCAAGCTTCAAGTGATCGCTGCGACGTCGCGCCTAGGTCATAGACGCGCCGTCTCAGGGATAGCCACGGTGTCACAGGTGCAAGCGATCTTTCGAAGTCATGCAGCGTTCAACATCGCCAGCCCGCCTCGGCCTAGCTGAACGGCACCCCGTTCGCTGCAACTCACTGGCCGCTCGGTTGAGTTGCCCACGGCTCACGCCGACCATCGTCGCCAGCGCTTGCTGAGTCGACGGAAGAGTGGCTGCGCCTCCATGAGTTTGCAGCTCGCGAGCAGCCACAAAGCCAGTCGTTGGACGGTGGTGTGCCGATGAGCGCAAGCGACAGTCTGGGTGGTTGGGCTCATGCAGAGCCCCACATAGGCAAGCAGCGAATCCTTCAGATTCATGCTCCGCTCAAGCGCAGCGTCGAGTACCCAGGCATCAACCCTACGCGCCACGGCACAGCTTTGAACGACACAACCCATCAGCACCGGGGCCTACGAGTGCAAGCTCCGAGCGCTGGCCCGGGTGTCCCTGTGCGAATTGAAGTCCGTCACAGAGAGAAAAATTTGGGGGTCAATTTGTGGGTAGGAGCGACTCTCGCCCACAGAACCCCGGAAAATACTAACTCTTCGGCGGACGCCCTCTCCGCCAAGAACTAAGTCTCAGCGCCTGCCACGGCGTCTCGATAGACACCCCAAAAGCCCTGTTTCCCCAGTGAAACGGGGCTTTTTTTGTGTCTGGACGTCCTGTACCGCTTCTTGCCATGCAGGGCTTTCTGTCGGTGCCGTTGTTGGTACGCAGGATCTACCGTGTTGATATTTCCTCTACCAACTGGGGTGGCCGTAACAGCTAAGCCCTTATCGACTCTTCACCACCGGCGTTCGCCGGCGACTGGCTTTGGACGGCACTGCCAGTTCGCAGCCCACACTGACAGCAGCCATTCACGCGTGCGGGTGCTGAGCGGCCGGTCTTCAGGGCATCCAGTTCACAATCCCGAACGCTGGGTGACATCCGAAGTTTTTGCGCATAGCAGGCGATGCAGGAGGTTGGGATCGCTCGATCATCACTTCTTGGCGACGGTCCAGTCCTCGATGGCGATGACCCGGCGCGACGCGCCTCCCGTGGTGTGAGGGTTGGCGTGAAAGTCCACGTAAATCTGCGTATCGCTGATGGTAATTAGCCCCCAGTTGTCCGCGTAGCGCTCGGGCACGAATTCGTCCTCCGTGTAGGTCTTGGGGATGAAGCAGGCCACGCCCGAAGAGATCGCTTCATGGAACCCTTCCGGGTGCGAAACGAACTTGTTGTAGTGAACGTCTCCGGCGAGGAACAGTGCCCGACGCCCCAGGGAGCCGGCGCTGCCCGGATGAAACGCCAACCTGGACCGAATGCCGTCGGCCACGGACCTGTAGTCCGCCACCCGATGCCCGGGCTTGCCCACGCTGAACCCCGTGCCCGAGCCGATGATGGTGAACCGCTTCTGTTCGGTCCTGGCCGGGTCTAGCTGCTTCCACAGCCATTTCTCCTGTGCATCGCCGAGCAAAGTCGGATTGGCCGCCTTAGAGCTGGTGCGATAGGTCCGTACATCCAGCATCACGACCCTGACCTCAGGCAGATCGTCATAAGTGCAATACATATGCGGTCGATTGTTATTGCGCGCGAACCCAAACCAGCGATCAAACATCTCGCGCGTCGTGGCGACGTACTGAGGCGGCGCCTCGGCGCCGAGGGTGTCGTCGGGACCGCAATCGTGATCGTCCCAGATCGCCAGAGTGGGCACCGACTCGATGACGGCGCGGAACTCCTTGACGGCAAACTGCGCGCGATAGCAGTCCTCCAAGGCCTTGAAGTCCCAGGTGCTGCCGTACCAGCTCATGTAGGCGTTGTCGCCCAGCATAAGCAGCAGGTCTGGCTTGGCGGCCAGTATGTCCTCCCACGCCGGCTGGGTCTTGCGGTAGGTCCCGTAGGCGCAGGAAACGAACGCGATCTTGGTCGCCATGATTCACCTCCAGTCGTTGCCATGGATCTCGTCGAAGCTCGACAGGCCCTTGTTGGCGCAGCTTGGCTCAACCACCTTACCTTTGCCGTGATGCCAAGTGCTGCGCCCGTCTGTTCATGAGCGTCACCCGCTTCATGACCGAGCGCATGTCCAGTCGATCGTAGACTTTTTGGACGCGATCGGTGACGGTGGCGGGAGCGATCTTCAGTATCTTGGCAATGCCAACTTGCGAATGTGCGGTGTGCAACAGGTGGCACACCTGCGCTTGGGCCGGCGTCAGGATTAGAGGCTGCGATGACCCGGCGGACGACGAGGGCCTGCTCACTCCCGCTGCTCGAACAGCAGCTCTGGACTCTTCCTACCCCTGTTTCACCAGGTTCTGAAGGATGAGCGCACCGCCTTTGTCCAGCAGAGTGCCGACGCCCGCCAGCGTACCGAGGGCGATGGGCGCGAACCCGAGATCGCCGACGAGCTTCGCGACCACACCCACGGCGCGCCCGTCGTCCCCGGCCAGAAACATGACCCTTCGTCCGCCATGCTCGACAGGGTCCGATGCCAGCAGCTTGGCTGGGAGCTGGTTCAGCGACTTGACCACATGTGCCCCGCCGAAGGCGGACGCCACCACCAAACTCGAAGGCTGACCACGCAGCGCTTCGGGTGGCACCCCGTAGGTGTTCATGGCGTCGACCACGATTCTGCCGGTCCACGGTGCACCCGCACGGGCCACCGCTTCGTGAGCAGCGAAGGGAATCGCCAGGATGACGACATCGGCCCTGACTGCATCTTGCAGACTCTGCGCGGTCACATAGCCGGCGAACTCCTTTTCCAGTGCCTCGATGGAGTCCGGCCCGCGAGCATTCGCGACGCCGACAGCGATCCCGCTGCGCGCGAACTGCCGGGCCAGTGCTGAGCCGACGTTGCCCGAGCCGATGATGGAGTAGGTCATGAAAATTCCTTGTGATTGAACGTTGTGGTTGAACCGCCTGCGGCTCACGCCGAGATGGCTGGTATGCCGGCATGCGCGATGGCGGCATCCTTGGCTTGCGGCCCCATCGCAAGACCTTCGGCGCGGACGACGGCGACATCGACCACACCGATGAAGGCCAGCAAGC
Source organism: Paucibacter sp. XJ19-41 (assembly GCF_028462495.1). Lineage (NCBI taxonomy): Bacteria > Pseudomonadati > Pseudomonadota > Betaproteobacteria > Burkholderiales > Sphaerotilaceae > Roseateles > Paucibacter sp. XJ19-41. The sequence goes on along the minus strand of NZ_JAQOWX010000074.1, from coordinate 1,381 downwards.
CGATGAGCTAGCTCTCCTGGTGCTCAAGCGCGGCTGCCGGACTGCCTGCGGCATAGACGCCACCGCGGGCCGAGCACGCTGGGGTCGAGAGGAAGGAGTTGCATGGCAAGGCCTCTAAGAATCCGGTAAGGAAGTCCGACCCTTTTGCTTCCGCGCCGGGGTCCGGGGACGATCTGTTCCCTTGGCCTGAATCTTGAAACCAGGCACACCATCTGAGAAGACGGTATATTGAGATGCAATCCATCTCAATTAAAGATGGGTGGAGCCTTGAATGCTGGATGGCGTGTCTCTAGATCAGCTTCGAACCTTCGTGACCGCCGTCGATGAGGGGAGCTTTTCGGCGGCGGCGCGAAGACTCAACCGTGTGCAGTCCGCGGTGAGCGGTTGGGTCAACAGCCTTGAAGCGCAGATTGGTGTCGTGCTGTTCGACCGATCGGGCCGCTACCCGAAGCTCACCCCAGAAGGCCTCCTCCTGTTGACGGACGCGCGCAACATCGTGTCGGGTGTCGACACGCTGAAGGCTCGCGCCAAGTTGATGGCGGCGGGGCTGGAAGCGGAACTTTCGGTCGTGGTGGACGTGTTTTTTCCGACTGCAGTCGTCAGTGCTGCCGCCAAGGCGTTTGCCAGCCGATTCCCGCTCACGCCGCTGCGTGTGTTCGTGGAGGGGCTGGGCGCAGGCTATCAACCGGTTGTCGACGGGCGCTGCAACTTGGGAATTCTCGCGCCGCTACCGATGGTGTTCCCGTCGCTCGTCAGCGAAGGCATCGGTCAGTTGTCGCTGGTCACGGTGGCCGCACCCGATCATCCGCTTGCAAGTTTCAAGCGCCGGATTCCGAGAGCGGCGTTGACCAAGCACGTTCAACTGGTTCTCACCGATCGCTCGGAGTTGAGCGCGGGCCACGACTACGGCGTGAAGTCGGCGGCGACCTGGCGGCTGGCGGATCTCTCCACCAAGCACGCATTCCTCAGAGACAGCGTTGGTTGGGGAAACATGCCGGAGCATATGGTGCGCAAGGACCTTGCGGAAGGGACGCTGGTGTCGCTCGACGTGGAGGACATGCTGCCCACTGGCTTCGCACTCACGATGGAGGCATTTCATAGGGCGTCGGAGCCACCGGGGCCGGCGGGCAGGTGGCTGATCGACGACCTCAAAGCGCGATATGCCGCGGAGACACAGTGAAAGTCGGCTTCAGGCAATTGGCGTGACAGACAGCTTCTGGCCGGGACTGCCCAGTCGCCCCGCCTGCCGAGAGCAACCATCGGCCAGCCAGGATCAAGTGCGGCGCGGCGCACCAAAATCGGTCTCGACTCCGCGAAAAACTCCCGTGTTCCAGCAGCGGCCCGCCGCTATGCTTGCGCGTCGCATCCAGCCCCCTCCCCC
>NZ_JAQOWX010000073.1:26314-29730 GCF_028462495.1 Paucibacter sp. XJ19-41 | reverse complement strand
GGCTCGCCGCGCGCGTCGCGCCAGCCGGCCGTGCAGGGCGCGCCCACGACCAGGGCCTGCCAGCCGACCAGGCCGGGCGGCGGCAGGCTGCGGAAGTCGTCGGTGACGCGCTGGCGCACCATGCCGGCCTGCACCGCCAGCGGCCGCGCCGGATCACCCTGCAGGCCGTCGTCGGGCGGGGTCAGCAGCTCCCAGGGGTAGGTAGCGGTCTTGTCGTCCAGCACCAACACGGTGTTGTCGAAGTTGTTGAGCCGGCCCTTCAGGTTCTGCGGCAGCAGCAGCTGGTACAGCACCCGGCCCATCGCGGCCTCTTCCTCGGGGTCGCTGCGGCCGACCGCGCCCTCGTCACTGACGCGGGCGATGTAGTCGCTCAGGCTGGCCACATCGGAATAAACCCGGGTCGACTCGACCCGCGCCCGCTCGGCGATCAGCTCGAACTTCAGGCCGCCGCCGACATCCTGGCGCACCGCCAGGCGCTGCCAGACGCCCTCGTTATCACCCGGCCTGAAGCCGCGCAGGCCGCCATCGCGGGTCTCCAGCAGCTGGGCCACCCAGAAGGCACGCTCGCGCCACTCCTCACGGTTGAGCAGGCGCTTGAGCTCGTAGGCCGCCTCCAGCGCGGCCTGCTCCTCGATCTCGATGATCTCGATCTCGGCGATCTCGATCTGGCGGCCCAGCGCCTGCTCGTTCTGCACGATCTGGGCGGCGCGCCAGATGCCGTTGAGTACGCCGGCCAGACTGTCGCGGATGCTGACCGCCTGCACATGGGTGCCGATCAACAAGGACGACAGCCGCAGCACCACCTTGCCCTGGGCCGGCACCCAGGGGTCGCGCGTCAGATGCTCGAAGGCATAGCGCAGCACGGCCCGGGTCACCGTGTCGGCCAGGCTGCCCGGCGTCAGCTCGCCGACCCCGCCCAGGCCGACAACCAGGGCACCGGGATAGGCGCTGGGGCAACCCTGCTCGCTGGGCGGGCGCAGATACATCGCGGTGCGGTCGGCGCCGACGAACAGCCGCGTGTCGATCAGGCGCTGCAACTGGCCGCCGAGCTTCTCGTCCACCCGCTTGCTGCCGCCGGCCAGGCGGTCGTGCTGGTAGTGGCCGACGATCAGCGGGAAACGTGCATAGTCGAGGCTGCCATGCACCACCCGCAGTTCCAGGCGCGGCGTCAGCGCGGCGGCCGGCAGGCGCTGCGTCATGCCCAGCACATAGGCCAGCGGGTCCTCGGGCAGGCTGGGCAGGGCCAGCGGGTCGGCCGTCACGACGGCCGGATCGGCGCCGGCGCGCGTCTGCGGCGGCTGGCGCGACAGTGCGCTGCTGCGCCCGCTCAGCAACAGCTCGAAGAAAGCCTTGAACGAGGCCGTGTGGTCGGCCAGATCGCCATGGCTGGCCCGCACATACCAGCAGCGCTCGGCGCTCAGGCAGGAGTCCCAGCCCACCGTGCCATCGCCCTGCGGCGAGGTCTGCAGCGCCAGACGCTGACCCGCACCGCCCTCGCCCAGCAGGGCCAGCCGGCTCGGCGTCTGGCCATGGCCGGCAACGTAGAACACGCCCTCGGTGCGCTCATTTCTCAAGCGCTCGAACGAGCGCTGCAGCGCGTCGCGCACGGCCCGCGCCCGCGCCAGCAGGGCCGGCTCGGGCAGCGGCAACCCGGCATCGAACTGCTGCAGCGCCTGCCAGGCGGCCGGCTGCAGCAGGTCGCCGAACTGCGGGTCGGGCGCCAACGGCAGCATCTGCAGCAGGCCCTCGAAACCCGCGCCCCAGCGCGCCAGATCGGTAGCCGTGACCGCACGCGACAGGCCGGCCACCAACTTTGAGAGGCCGTGTTGGCGCAGCAGCAGCAGCAGCGGCGCATAGGAGCCGGCATTGGGCGTGCCCAGCATCAGCAGCCGGCCGCCGCGCCGGCACAGGCGCTGCCAGCGTGCGTCGTCGTCCGCCAGCATGCCATGCTCGTCGACACGATGGAACAGCGCCGCCCGGGCCACCAGACCGCCCATCGAATGAGCCAGCAGATACACCGGCAGCTGCTGGGCCTCGGCATGCTGGAGCAGCGCGTCAAGCCGCGCGCCCAGGCGCTCGGCGCTGCGCGGGATAGCCTCGCGCCAGTCATAGGCGAAGGCCTGCACATTGAAGTCCTTGGCGGCCGCCACCAGCAGGCGCTCATAGGCCAGCGGCGTCAGCCCGGTGGGCTCCAGGCGGCGCTGGCCGGCCATGTCCAGCGCCGCCAGCGCGCCGTTGACCATCGCGGCGGTCGACAGCCAGACCGCTGCGCCGCCGACCTCGCCGAGCTCGCTGCCCATGATGCCCGGCAAGACCAGCAGAATGGGCTTGCCGCGCTGGGCCGGGTCGCTCAGCGACTCGTGCCAGCGCGCGGCGCTGCGGCGCGCCAGCGGGTCGGGCTTGAGCGCCTGGAACAGGCCGCGGGTGATGGCCTCGTCCTCCTGCAGCGCCCGAAAGCCCTCGTCATGGCCATCCAGCGCCAGGAACAGCGGCTGGCGCGACAGCGCGGCGCTCTTGAAATAGCTCAGGTGCGTGACCGTCTTGTCGGCCAGGCGCAGGCTCTTGGCATCGGCGCGGGTGAAGCCGCCGAACATCGAATGGGTGTGGACGACGAAATCATGGTCGTGCAGACCGTAGAACACATCGCCGACCAGGCTCAGGATGCCGCCCCAGCCCAGGCCCTGGGTGTCGCCGGCGATCACGCGCAGCCGCCCGGGCAGCGCGGGCAGCCCCGGCGCATTCAGCGCCAGGGTCAGGGCCGAGCCGGGAATCATCGCCTCCAGCCCCGGGATGCTGCGGGCATCGGCGCGCGCCGCCACCAGCGCGCGCACAAAGCCATTGAGTCGCTCATACATCGGCACGCCATTGGTGCCGAAGGCCAGGCCGACACTGCGCAGCAGCAGCGACAGGAACAGGTCGGTGCGGCGGTCCGCCAGCAGGGTGCCGCGCGAGGGGCTGGCCACCCGCACGAACACGCCCAGCTCCAGCGCCGGGGCGGGGTTCTGCAGCAGGCGCTCCAGCTCGGGGCGGTCGGGGTGCTCGGGCGCATAGGCCTGCTCGAAGGCGGCGCGGAACCTGGCCTTGTCGCCCTGACTCAGGCCCAGCGCCAGCAGATCGCCGACCATGCCGCCGCGTGAATGCGAGACCAGGTGCAGGCGCTGGCCGGCGCGCAGCGGCGCCAGCGCACGCAGCAGCTCCACCGCATTGCGCAGCGGGCTGACGGTCAGCGTGCGGTGTTCCCAGGCATAGAGCTCGCAGCGCTGCGCCAGCGCCTGGAAGTCGGCCTCGCCCACCGTCTCGCCCTCCCAGAGGCCGGAGAAGCTGCCCGCCGTGCTGGAGGCCGTGCCGTGCAGGAACAGCACGGCATCGCGCGCGCCGGCCGCCTGGCCAACCTCGGCCGGCTGCCAGCGGCCGGC
>NZ_JAQOWX010000073.1:0-26132 GCF_028462495.1 Paucibacter sp. XJ19-41 | reverse complement strand
CGGCCGGCTGCCAGCGGCCGGCGCGCCAGTGCAGCAGCGCGCCGTTGCGCTCGGGGCCGACGCCGTCGAGCTGGGCGGTCTCGAAAGCGCGGCAGAGCTTGGCGGCCACCAGCCGGGCGGCGCCGCTGTCGCTGCTGCCGAACCAGCGGTCCAGCCCGTCGGCGAACAGGGCGCCGAACTGGTAGACCCGGTCCAGGGTGCTGGGCTCGGTCAGGCGGGCCAGCGCATAGCTCTGCACCCGGCTCGTGCCCGGCGCGCCGCGGGTCAGGGCCGCAGCGCCGACCAGGTCAAAGGGCAGCAGCACCCGGCCGGGCCTGGCGGCCGAGCGCGTCGCGGCCGCGCCGCGCTCATCCAGGCCGGCCAGAAAGGCCTGCGGATCGGTGTGCAGCACCGAGCCGTCGGCCCACTCGACGCTCAGCACATCGGCGGCGGCGAAGTCCTCGGCCGAGAAATCGCTGGCGCCCTGCGCCGCGCTGCGGCTCGCGCGCGTGATGCTGGCCAGCTCACGCACATGCTCGCGGCTCCAGTAGTCGAACGGCGTCTGGTTGTCGCTGCGGGCAGGCGTATCGCTCATGGCGCGGCTCCTCGGGAAGCAGCCCGCCATACTGAGGCAAAGCCCCGGCGCTGACCAGGGCCGCGCGTCCCCTGAACTCAGGAAGCGTTGCGCGGGCCCTTCATTGGTTCAGCTCAGGCGAGGCTCTTGCGCAGCAACTCGGCCACCAGGCCGTTGATGCCCTCCGGATGGGCGGCGGCGCGCTCGCTCAAGGTCTTGGTCAGCTCGGCGGGCAGCTTGCAGGCAAAGGGCACGAGGCCGGCTGCGGCATCGAGGCGGCGGCGCTCTTTGCGGTCGGGCAGCTGGGCGGCGCCCTGGCCGAAACGTCCGGGCACGGCGGCGCCGCGCATCTGGCCGTCCAGCTTCATCGCCGCGTGGCGTTCGAGGTCGGTCTTCTTCATGCTCATGGTGAGGCCCGCTTACTGCTATGGATAGGAAACAGCCGCGATTGTCCGTCATGCCCGGAGGCGGCAGCCTGCCGCACAATCGCCCCACCCTCTGCTCTGCCCGGAACCCACCATGGACGTGCCCACGCTAGACAAGAACCCCAGCTCCAAGATCCACCTGATCGGCGGCGAGAAAGGCGGCGTCGGCAAGTCGCTGGTGGCGCGGGTACTGGCCCAGTATTTCATCGACCAGCAATTGCCCTTCATCGGCTTCGACACCGACCGCTCGCATGGCGCGCTCTTGCGCTTTTATGGCGACTACGCCTCGCCGGTGCTGGTCGACCGCTACGAGATGCTGGACCATATCGTCGAGCGCGCCGTCGAGCAGCCGGGCACGCGGGTGCTGGTAGACCTGGCGGCGCAGACGCATGAGCCGCTGGTCACCTGGATGGACGACTCCGGCGTGCTGGATATGGCCGATATCTCGGGCTTCTCGCTGAACTACTGGCATGTGATGGACGCCGGCCGCGACTCGGTGGACCTGCTGGCGCGGCTGCTGGACCGCTTCGGCCAGCGCCTGCGCTATGTGCTGGTGCGCAACCAGCTGCGCGGCCATGACTTCTCGCAGCTGGAAAAGTCGGGCCAGTTGGAGCGCGCGTTGGGCCTGGGCGCCACGGTGATCGATATCAAGCATCTGCAGGATGCCGTGGTGCAGAAGATCGACGCGCGCAACGCCAGCTTCTGGGCCGCCAAGAACGGCGGCGCCGACGGCCCCGGCCTGGGCCTGATGGAGCGCCAGCGCCTGAAGCTGTGGCTGCACCACGCCTATGCGGAGCTGGCCAAGGCACGGCCCTAGGCCTACCCTAGGTCTGCTGCAGCCTGCGGCCGGCGTCGCTGGACAGCGCATCGGCGCAGTGCTGCGGCCGCAGCAGGCCGCGACTGGCATCTTCCACCGCCTGCGCCCTGATCACCGGCGGGCCCGACTGCACGCCGCCGAAGATGGTGGCGAAGGCCACATCGGCCGCGTCTCGCCCGGTGCCAAAGCGCAGCAGCCCCATCGGGATGGCCGTGCCCGAGGGGTCGAAGATGTACCAGCGGTCGCCCAGATAGACCTCGACATAGGCATGGAAGTCCGGCGGGCCGAGCGCCGGATCGGCGCCGTAGTCGGTGCCGGTGGTGAAGCGGGCCGGGATATTGACCGCGCGGCACAGCGCGATCATCAGATGGGCGAAGTCGCGGCAGATGCCGACCCGCTCGATCAAGGTATCCACCGCCGAGGTGTTGGAGTTGGAAGTGTTGGACGCGAAGGTGACATGGCGCTGCACCCAGTCGCGGATCGCCAGCACACGGCTATAGCCCTGCCAGAGCCCACCGAACTCGTCATTGGCCAGTTTCAGCAGCCGGTCCGACTGGCAATAGCGGCTCGGATAGACATAACCCCTCACCTCGGGCGGCAGGCTGCGCACCGGCACCTCGGCGATGTGCTCAGGCGCGCTGCGATGGTGCACGATGTCGACGGTGGCCGCGTATGCGAGGCTCAGCGGCCCCGGCTCGGCGCGCAGGCGCAGATAGCGGTTGCCGGTCAGCGGGTCGGTGTGGATCTGCGACTCGATGGCCTGGCTCAGCCGCAAGTTCTCGGCGCTGATGCGCTGGTGGGCCGTGTGGGCGGCATGGATATTGAAAACAAAGTCGGCGCCCTGCGGGCCTATTGTGTAGTTCAGGTCGATTTGCAACTCGATGCGGATCATGGCGTGGCCACTCCTGGATACCCGGCCTTGCTGGCCAGCCCGGCGGCTGGAACGGGAAATGCTTGCTCGACGCCTGCAGCCTAGCGCGTTTTGCCGCTATGCCTCAAAAGGAGTTCCCATGCTGGATCGCACGGACACCTTGTTCTCGCACGTCAAACCCGCCGACACCGGCTATGTCAGCGGCGGCCTGCGCGATTTCTTCCTCTATCGCGACCTCGGCATCGCCGAGGCCACCCACGGCCGGGTGATCGCCCATCTGGTCAAGGCCAATATGGCCCCCGAAAAAGGCACGGGCTGGCACCGCCACGAGGCGGACTTCCAGATCGTCATCATGCTCAAGGGCTGGGCCCGCTTCATGTACGAGGACCGGGAAACCCTGGTGGAGGCCGGCGACTGCGTGCATCAGCGCCCAGGCATCCGCCACTATCTGTTCGACTACTCGCCGGACATGGAGTACCTGGAAATCGTCTCGCCGGCGGACTTCAAGTCCATCGACGTGGACCCAGTCTGCCCGATTCCGGACCCGACGCCCTGGAAGTGAGCATGCGGCCCCAGGGGGGTGCGTCGTCGATTCAGAACTCCGCATCCAGCTCGTCGATCTCGTCGGGTTCGACCCGCGCCGCCTTGACCCATTCCTGCATCGCCGGCAGCGCCATGATCAGCTGGCAGTAGGCGGCGCAGGCGGGGTCGAGCTTGACGTCGTAGCTGAGAAAGCGCGTCACGACCGGCGCGAACATCGCATCGGCGATGCAGGGCTTGGCGCCGAAGAGATAGGGGCCGCCGTAGCGCTGCAAGCATTCGTTCCAAATCATCACGACGCGGTCGATATCGCTTTGCGCGCGCGACCAGAGCTTGAAATTCGGGAAATAGGCCTTGATATTCATCGGCAGTGAAGACCGCAGCGCGCTGAAGCCCGAGTGCATCTCGCCGCAGATTGCGCGGCAGTGCGCGCGCGCCGCAATATCGGCCGGCAGCAGGCCGGCCTTGGGCTTGATCTCGTTGAGGTACTCGCCGATGGCCAGCGTGTCCCAGACCTTGACGCCCTCATGCTCCAGGGTCGGCACTCGCATCGACGCCGACAGCAGCAGCATCTCGGCCTTCATGTCCGGATCGTCGGGCGGGATCACGCGCTCGCTGAACTCCAGCTTGGCCATCAGCCAGCCGCGCAGAGCCCAGGCGCCGTAGTTCTTGCTGCTGATCGTCAACACCGCTTTGCTCATTGCCGTCCCCTGCCGCTGTGCATTAGGCGACGCAAGCCCTGTGCCAAGACGCGAGGCCTTGGCCCGCTACTTGCTCAAGCTCAAGCAGACTCCGAGAGGCGAGCACCATGCTGTATCAGGCGTATCAACTGCAGTCTGACCTGACGTCGCCGCTGCGCCTGATGGCGCAGCAGCTGGCGGCATCGCTGTGGTTGCAGAGAACCGAGAAATCGGCGCTGCGCAGCATCGCCGCCGCCAGCGACGTGATCTCGCGGATGCGCCTGACCCACACGCGCCCGCCTTATGCGATCGCCGATGTCGACGAGTTGCCCATCCTGAAGCTGCCCTTCGGCACCCTGCTGCATTTCCGCAAGACCGGTCCGGCGCCCGAGACCCGGCCGCGCGTGCTGCTGGTGGCGCCGCTGTCGGGCCACTTCGCCACGCTGCTGCGCGAGACCGCCCGCACCCTGCTGCAGGACCACGATGTCTTCATCACCGACTGGCACAACGCCCGCGATGTCGCGCTGCGCCACGGCGCCTTCAGCCTGGACGACTACATCGACTACATGATGCAGTTCATCGCCGCCATCGGCCCCGACACCCATGTGATCGCGGTCTGCCAGCCCTGCGTGGCCGCGCTGGCCGCCACCGCGCTGATGGCCGAGGACATGCATCCCGCCCAGCCGCGCAGCCTGACCCTGATGGCCGGGCCGGTGGACTGCCGTGCCAATCCCACCGAGGTCAACCGCCTGGCGATCAGCAAACCGATCGAGTGGTTCGCGCAGAACCTGCTCAGCCATGTGCCACTGCCGCACGCCGGCTTCGGCCGCCGCGTCTACCCCGGTTTTCTGCAGCTGACCGCTTTCATGAGCATGAACCCGGAGCGCCACAAGGCCTCGTTCCGCCAGATGTACGAGCATCTGCTGGAGGGCCGGCGCGAGGAGGCCAAGGTGATACAGGACTTCTACGAGGAGTATCTGGCCGTCAACGACCTGCCCGCCGAGTTCTACCTAGAGACCGTCGAGAAGGTGTTCCAGACCTACGACCTGGCCAGGGGCGAGCTGATGTACCGCGGCCGCCTGGTACGCCCGGCCGCGATCCGGCGCACCGCGCTGATGACGGTCGAAGGCGAGCGCGACGATATCTGCGCGGTCGGCCAGACCGTCGCCGCGCAGGACCTCTGCCCGAATGTGCGCCCCTATCTGAAGACCCACCACATCCAGACCGGCGTCGGCCATTACGGCGTGTTCAGCGGCCGCAAATGGATGCAGCAGATCTATCCCCGAGTGCGCGAGCACATCCACGCGAGCGCGGGCTGAAATACGAGGCGGGGGGCGCAGAGCGCATCGGGCGAGGGACTTCGCTCCTGTCCCCCGGACCGGGCTGCGCCCGATCCTCCTCCTTGACCTCGCTGCGCCCCTCACCCGACGCACTCTGCAACTGGCGTTGCGTTCTTCGCCGAGGAAGACCGGTGCCTGCAGATCGGGGCGGCGGGGTGTTCTGTGGCGCGAGGTCAAGGAGGTGGCCGAAGGCCGGGGGACAGGAGCGCAACAGAGCAGCACCCAGTCGGCCTGATCCCGGCCCGCAGATGGACAGTCACCAAGCCTCACGCTTATCCTGCGCATCCTGATCTGTTCACCGCTGCAAGCCGGGACGGCTGTGGTCGGTGCATCGTTTTCCTGGGGAGGAAGCCATGGCCATCGTTCGCTACCTCGTCGACGACGTCGACGCCGCGCTGCCCTTTTATGCCGCGCTCGGCTTCACCGAGACCGAGCGCTGGGGGCCGCCTTTCGTGATGCTGGCGCGCGAGCAACTGACGCTTTGGCTCAGTGGTCCGGGAACCTCGGCATCGCGCGCCCTGGCCGACGGTTCACAGCCCAGGCCGGGCGGCTGGAACCGTTTGGTGATCGAGGTTGAGGACCTGGCCGCCACGATGCAGGCCCTGCGCGCCACCGGCGCGCGCTTTCGCAGCGAGCCGATACAAGGGCCTGGCGGCCAGCAGGTACTGGCCGAAGACCCATCGGGGAACCCGGTCGAACTCTTTGAAGCGCGGGGCGACTTCTAGACAAATGGATACCCACACCGATACTGCCGCGCCGAAGCGACGTGTCCTGCTCATCGCGCTGACCTTCATCGGGCTGTTGCTGCTGTGCGTGGTCAACGCCTGGGTGTTCCAGCGGATCTTTGCGCGCAGCTATCTGGGCTGGTACACCAGCGCCGGTCCGATCATCGCGATTGCGACGGCCGCCTTCGGGGCAGCCTGGGGCGGGCTCGACAAGAATCCGGCCCTGGTCTCGGCCAATCCGCTGAGCTATCTCGGCGCCTGTCTGCAGGTCGCCGGCCTGCCGCTGGTGGCCAGTGGCGCGCATCTGCGCATTGCGAACCGGCGCAGCCCGATCGGGTTTGAAGTCCTGCCCTTGCTGATCCTGGCGCCGGCGCTGAGCCTGGCCATCATCGGCTGGCTGCTGCTGATCGTACCGGCACAGTACTTTCTCTTCCTTGTCGCCGGCGCCTTCTCGCGGGCGGCGCTGAGCTCCTCGGCCCAGGTGCGCGCGCGGCTGCGCTCGGGCCAGGTGGACATCAGCGAGGACAAGGGCGCCGACGCGGCCGGGCTGGGCGCCGACTGGTGGGATGCCAGCATGCGAAGCAAGCCGGTCACGCTGGCCAGCGCCTATGGCGCGGCGATCCTGTTTCTGCTGGGTCTGGTCTTGCCGGTCTGAGTTCAGACCAGCGGCCGCTGCGGCGGCCGGCCGTCGCCGTAGAGATCGGCGATGCGCGCCAGCGACTTCACATCGCGCAGATAGAGGCGGCCGCCCTTGATCTGGTGAAGGCCGCGGCGCTCGAGCCGGCGCAGCGTGCGGTTGGTGTGGACCAGGGACAGGCCCAGGCCGTCGGCCACATGCTGCTGGGTCAGCGGGAAGGGCACGCCGTCGGCGCCACCATCGCTCTGCAGCGCGGCGGCGCGCTTGAACAGCAGGATCAGCAGGCTGGCGATGCGCTCCTCGGCGCTGCGCCGACCGACCGACAGCAAGGTGTCGTCCACCATCGACTCCTCGTGCGCGGTCAGCCAGGTGATGTTGAAGCCCATCGACGGGCTGCGCCGGTGCAGCTCCCACAGCGAGTCGCGCTGGAACACACAGAACACCGCGTCGGTCAAGGTCACGACGCCATGGGCGGCGGCATCGCTCATCTTCTGCTGCACGCCGATGAAGTCGCCGGCGAGCAGGAAGTTCAGGATCTGGCGGCGGCCGTCGCTGAGCGTCTTGAAGCGGTAGGCCCAGCCGCTCAGCAGGGTGTAGAGCGGCGCGTCGGTCTGGCCCTCGTCGAGCAGGGTCTCGTCGGGGCCCAGACGCTGCTCGCGCCGCTTCAGCGACTGCACGAGTTCCAGCTCCTCGTCGTTATGGCTCAGGAACAGCGGCAGTGGCCGCAAGGGACATTGGCTGCAGGGCAGGTCGCTCATTCTTGCTGATCCCTCTCTTGGGGGTGTCCACGGCAGGGGCGGTGCAACACATCTTTTGACACAGGCCCGGCTTGCGCGTGACCCTACATTGCGTTGCGCTGGCCGGATTCTGCTGCATCGGCAGACCGTACATCCCAGCATCCACCATTCGCCACCCCGAGGGCCGCCCGATGATCCGACTTGTTCCCGCTTCCGCCCCGGCCCAGACCGGCGCGCAGCCAGCCACCGCCCAGCCGCCGCCGGCCGCGCTGGATGTCTCGATCGAGGATTGGGATGTGCTGTTCCGCGCGGTGCAGTCCCGTCTGACCCAGCTGGCCGGCCGGGCCGCCGATGCGCCGCCCGCCGAGTCCCTCGAGGACGCGATGCTGGACTGCATCCAGGCCCTGGATCAGCTGCGGCGGTCGATGGTGGAGGAGTTTGCCCAGGCCCGCAGCGGCAGTTCGGCGCGCACCGGCTGAGGCCGGCCGGGGCTGCTTGTCACGGCCCGGTCATTCCCTGCAGCGAGCATGGGCCCAGCCCGGCCGATCCGCAGCGACGATGACGACAACGCTTGACCTGATCTACCTCAACGCCGGCGGCGGCCACCGCGCCGCTGCCCAGGCCCTGGAGGCCGTGATCCGGCAGCAAGGCCGCGCCTGGCAGGTGCGCTGCGTCAATCTGGTCGATATGCTGGACCCGCAGCAGCGCTTCCAGCGCCTCACCGGCGTCGCCCCCGAGGACCTCTACAACCTGCGGCTGGCCCGAGGCTGGACCCTGGGCCTGGCGCAGGAGCTGTGGCTGCTGCAAGCGCTGATACGGCTGGGCCACGCGGCCATCGTCAAGCGCCTGCGCCGGCACTGGCAGGACGCACCGCCCGACCTGGTCGTCTCGCTGATGCCCAACTTCAACCGCGCGCTGGCCGAGGGCCTGGCCGAGGTGATGCCGGGCGCGCCCTTTGTCACCGTGCTGACCGATATGGCCGATCTGCCGCCGCATTTCTGGATCGAGCCCGGCGGCCGCGGCCATCTGGTCTGCGGCACGGCCAAGGCCGTGGCCCAGGCCCGCGCCGCCGGCTACCCGGAGGCGCAGATCCATCGCAGCTCGGGCATGCTGATACGGCCTGACTTCTACCGCCCGCTGGCGCTGGACCGCCGCGCCGAGCGGGCCCGCCTCGGGCTCGACCCGGACCGGCCCACCGGCGTGGTGCTGTTCGGCGGCCACGGCTCGATGGCGATGGCCGCGATCGAGCGCCAGCTCCCGGATGTGCAGCTGATCCTGCTGTGCGGCCACAACAAGGCCCTGGCCGCGCAGCTGCGCGGCCAGAGCGGCGCGGCCCCGCGCGCGGTGCTGGAATTCACCCCCGAGGTGCGGCGCTATCTGCAGCTGGCCGACTTCTTCATCGGCAAGCCCGGCCCTGGCTGCCTCAGCGAGGCGGCCCAGCAAGGCCTGCCCATCGTCACCTTCAGCAATGCCTGGACCCTGCCGCAGGAGCGCTACAACGCCGAGTGGGTGCAGGAGCAGGGCCTGGGCGTGGTCAGCCGCTCGGCACGCCAGATCCGGCCGGCGGTGCTGGAGCTGTTGGAGCGGCTCGACGAGTTCAAGGCCAATCTGCGCCTGATCGACAACCGCGCCGTGTTTGAGCTGCCCGAGATCCTGGCCGACGTTCTGCAAGGCCGCGCGCCCGCCTGGCAGACCGCACCGGCACCGCTGCTGGCGGTCTGAGGCAAGCGCCGATCACAGCACCGCGTAGCGGCCCGGCTTGTGGTTGACCGCGATGAAGAGATTCATCACGACGGCGGCCAGCACCGAATAGGCGACGCGCGAGGGCTCGACCACGGTCAGCGCCAGCAGCACGATGGCGCAGTCGATGCCCATCTGTACCTTGCCGGCCCGCCAGCCCCTGGCCTGCTGCAGATAGAGCGAGACGATGGTGGCCCCGCCCAGGCTGGCACGGTGCCGGGCCAGGAACAGACAGCCCGAGCCCAGCAGCAGTCCGCCCAGCACGGCCGCATAAGCCGGGTGCAGGCGCTCGATCGCGAACAGCTGGGGCGACCACTCGGTCAGCGCCGACAACAGGCTGATCGCGACAAAGGTCTTCAGCGTGAATTCCCGCCCCATGCGCACCCAGGCGAACCAGTAGAAGGGGATGTTGATCGCGAAGAACAGCTTGCCCAGGCCGATGCCGGTGGCGTAATGCAGCACAAAGGCTGCGCCGGCCGTGCCGCCGGTCAGCAGCCCGACCTGGGCGAACAGGATCAGCGCCAGCGAGACGAAGAGCACGCCGGTGAAGATGGCCTGCGCATCCTCGAACAGGGTGTGGGTGCGGATGCTGGGGTCGGGGTCAGGCACAACGGCAGAAGCCGTGGCGGCAGTCGTTTCGTCCATGACCGAGTCCTGCATGAACCATGCCCGCACAGCATCCCGGTCTGCGGACTGGGATGCTGTGCGTCAACCAGGCTCAGCCGCCAGCGTAGATCGGCTCACCACCAACAATGCGCACCGGCAAGCCCTGTACCGAAGCCGGCAGATGGTGCGGGATGCCAGCGTACGAGTAGTGCAGAACGACGCACGGCTTGCCCTGCCCATCCCGCTCAATCCAGGCGCCGTCAACCCCGTCAAGCTGCAGCAACTGGTCGGCCACGGTTTGGGGTAGCAAATCAGCAGCATTCGCTGGGCTGGCCTCGGGCCACACCGGCGCAGGATCACCCTGCAAAAAGTCCAGGGATTCGGGCAAGGTCGGGTTCATCGGGGACTCCTCGGCACCCGCTCTGCCATCGTCGGCCCATAGGGGTGCTACGCCTCAGACCGACAGGGTCAGAGCGCGTAAGCACCCATTATGCAAGCTCAGGTGACGAGATTGATGTCCAGCGCATTGAGCACATCGCCAATGCGGTTGGCGAAGGTGGTTCCGCCTCCACCTGCAAACAGCAACCCCACCGGCGCACGACGACTATCCCAGGTCCAGATCAGCGAGCCGGAGTCGCCGCCCTGGCTGAAGTCGCCCGCGCCGGCCCGCACGGCCATCTGGTTGACGAAGCGGGCGACCCGACCGCCGCCATAGTTGACGTTCACGGTCACGCCGATCGCGGTCACACGGCCCGAGGTCAGCTGTGTGGTGCGGCCGGTCTTGCCCACATTCAGTCCTGGCACGGCGGCCACCGGAACGCCGCCGACGCGGAAATAGCGGATCACGCCGCCACTGATGTACATCAACTCGGGTCGCACGCGATCAGGCCAAGCCCAGCCAGTCGCGCAGTCGACCAGATTGTTGCCGCCAGCGAAATTGATGGGCACAAAGCGTTCCAGCACCGCGATCTGATCGGCCGGCATGCGGCCGCCGTCGGCTGGACCGGCCTGCAAGATAGGGTCACCCAGTGACGCGACGTTGGAATTGGCCAAAACATGGTTGTTACTGAGCACCATCAGACGGCTGTTGCGCGGTGCACTGCGTCCGCGCGACAGGCAGCCGAGCGTGCCTGCAGTGATCCGCACATGACCAACGCTGATCCCCCCTGGCGCCGGACGCAGACGCATGCGATGCTGGAAGGCGTCGACGATGCCGGTCTGCACCATATGAATGGGGAAGTCGGACGAAGCTAGTGCCGATACGCCCACGGCGGAGGCCAGCTTGGCCTGCATGTCGGCGGGCGATTGCTTCTCTATCGTGTAGACCTCAAGCACCGGTTCGCCGGGAATGCCTCCGCTCTCACCACTGCCAAGACCGATGCCGACTCCCACGATATTGGCGTCCATCGCGGCCTGCGACACCGGCCCGTCAGTCTGTGCGGCCAGATGCCCCAGCAGCTTCTCGATCTCCGATTTGGCAGCCAGCAACTGGCTGTCGACACCGGTCAGATAGCTTTCGGCCTCAGCCTCTGCGGCGTCGGCCGCCAGCGCAAACTCACCTTCCGGAGACTCGAACTCACTAACGCTGCTACTGGTCTCACCCGTGTTGGGCTGCGGCAGCGGAGGGGATTCATATTCGTTGGGGGTGGAACGTTTCGTGGCCATGATGGATGTCCCTGAATTGAGGAAGAAGTCACTGAGGCCATGGCGCTGATCATCGCTCCGGGGCGCAGCACCGCCTCGCGTCGGTGGCAGCCGAGCATTTGACTCAGCGGCCAATAGCACTCTAGGCAGCCGGGGCCAAGCCCGCCTCACCAGGCTTGTGGAGGTCTCCGCAGAACTGGGGACGTCAGGGGCTTTACCTCAGCCGGCCCGCAGCCGCCGATGCACGCCGCGCGCATGCGGCACCCAGCCGTGGGTGGCCCAGCGCCGCCACATCAGCAGGCCGCGTATCCATTCGTCGGCCGCATAGGCGATCCAGAGGCCCACCAGGCCCAGCCCCATCACCTGGCCCAGCAGCCAGCTGCCGCCGGCCAGCACGATGAGCATCGAGCCGGCGCCCACCATCACTGGGTAGCGCGCATCGCCGGCCGCGCGCAGCGCATTGATGACGACCAGATTGAAGGTGCGGCCCGGCTCCAGGATCACGGTGAGCCACATCAGCGTGGTGCCGGCCGCGATGATGGCCGGGTCGGCGGTGAACAGGCGCAGCAGCCAGGGCGCGGCCAGCGCCGCCGCGGTGGCCACCGCGACGCTGACCACCAGGCCGCGCGCCAGCGCCCGTCGCACCAGGCGATGGGCCGCGTGCAGCTGGCCGGCACCTATCATGTGGCCGACCACGATCTCGGCCGCGAAGCCGGTGGCCAGGCCGAACAGCAGCACGAAGTACATCAGCTGTGAGGCATAGGAGTGGGTGGCCAGCGCCGTCGCGCCCAGCTGGCCGGCCACCGCGACGCTGACCATGAAGGCCAGCCGATAAGCGATGTTCTCGGCAGCGCCGGGCAGTCCGATATGCAGCACCGCCGCCAGCTCGCGGCGCGGCAGCCGCCACCAGTCGCCCCAGGCCGGATGGATGTCCAGCCGCGCGCGCCACAGCCACAGATGCAGGCCCAGCGCCAGCGCACGGCTCAGGACCAGGGCCAGCGCAAAGCCCGGCAGGCCCAGCCAGCCCATCAGCGGGATCGCCAGCGCCAGCTGCACCAGCTGCATGGTCACCAGCACGGCCAGCGTGTCGCGGGTGCGCAGATGGGCGCGCATCACACTGGCCATCGACGCATTCCAGGCGTCGAGCAGCAGGGCCGGGGCCAGCGCCATCAGGAAAGGCAGGGCCAGCGGCAAGACCTCGGCCGGCGCATTCATCAGGCGCAGCAGCGGGCCGGCGCCGACCAGGGCCGCGCCGCCGGCGACGCCGCCGATCCAGCTGCTGGCGCCCAGGGCCGCACGCGACAGGGCCTGGGCCTGGTCGCGCCGCCCGCCGCCCAGGCTTTGCGTGACCACCACGCTGACACCGGCACCGATGATGCGAAACAGGATGAAGAGCGTGGCCGAGACATGGTTGGCCAGCGCGAAGGCGGCACCGGCGGCGTCCGACACGCGCGCGGCCAGCAGGGTCCCGACCATGCCCACCGCAATGCCCAGCAGCAATTCGATGAACAGCGGCCAGGCGAGCGAGAACAGGCGGGGGCGGGCAAGCGGGGCGGCGGGAGTGGACATCGGCGGCGAGAGCGGGAGCCCGGCATGCTAGCCGCTGCCGCCGGTTACCGGTGGGTTTCAGCGCCAGCGATAGGCCAGCCCCAGCGCGGCCGTGACGCCACGTTCCCGCTCGGTCAGCGGGCTGGCGGCGGCGTCGGCCAGCAGCCGCGACATGCCCAGGCTGGCGAAGGCCACCCAGTGCGGCCCCAGCACGGTGGTCAGCCCCAGGCCGGCATGCAGATCGGTGGCGCCGGCGCCGGGGCGGTACAGCGCCAGCCCGCTGGACTCGGCGGCCTGCGCGCTGATGCCGTAATAGCTGCGCAGATGGCGGCGGTCAGCGACATTCAGGCCGGCGCCGGCGCTGCATTCGCTGCGCTCGCCCAGCCGGGCCCGGTAGCCCAGGCCCAGCCCCAGCGTCGCGCCGCCACCGCGCCCCATCAGGTCCTGCGACAGGCCGACCGACAGCGACCACTGCGGGTTCAGCGCATAGCCCGCATACAGCCGGCCGCGCAGCGTTCGCCGGACATCGGGCAGGCCGGCCAGGCGCGGCGAATCGCCGCTGCTGCGGCCGCCATCGACCCGCAGCGCCAGCCCCAGCTTGATACGCTCGCCGCTGATCAGATCCGCGCTGGCGCCAGAGCCACCGGCTTCGCCGCCAAAGCCCAGCAGGCCGCCGGCCCGCGAGGTGCTGATGCGAAAACGCCCATGCTGATAGGCCCACAAAGGCCGCAGCCTGGCCTCGCTGTGCCTCGCCCCCGAGTACTCGGGCGCGCTGAGCAGCGAGGCGCCGAGCAGAAAGCGCGGCGGCGGGGCCGGCGCCGTCTCGGCCAGCCCGGCCCCGTGCAGCAGCAGCAGCAGGGCCAGCAGGAGCGGGGCGCTGGACATTTCGGGGCCTACTTGGCGCTGGCCTTCCACTGCTGCGCCGCCTTCAGCATCGCGTCCACATGGCCGTCGGGGCTGAGGCTTGAGAACACCGCACCGATGCGGCCCTCGGGCGTGATCAGGTAGGAAATGCGGTCAGCCGTGCCGGGCAGCAGGCGCAGCGCAGCGTCATAGTCCTTCATCACCTTGCCGCCGGCATCGGCCGCCACCGCGAACTTGCTGCGGCAGGCCTCGACCGAGAACTTCTTCAAGGTCTCGATATCGTCGGTGGAGATGCCGATCACGGTGGCGCCCAGCGCCTTGAAGCGATCACTGGCCTCGGCAAACTGATGCGCCTCTATCGTGCAGCCGCCGGTGAAGGCCTTGGGATAGAAGTACAGCACCACCGGCCCCTTCTTCAACTCGGCCGCCAGGCTGAAGCGAAAGGGCTGGCCGCCGATGGCGGCCTCGGCCGTGAAGTCGGGCGCCGGCGCACCGGGCTTGAGTGCCGCCTGGGCGGCGGGCAGGCCCGCCAGCAGGGCGGCGCAGAGGAGCAGGCGGCGGATCATCATGGAGGGCCTTTGCAGCGATGAGATCAATGCCCTGATGATCGCCGAAATCGGCGCCGGCGCTAGAGTCGTGGCCATGAGCACGCCCCTCCTGCTGAGACAGCAGCCGCTGACCGCCGCCGCCTTCGCCCCCTTCGGCGAGGTGATTGCCACCGACGCGGCCGCCCGGCACTTCCCCATCAACGGCGGCACCACCGAGCGCTATCACGACCTCGCGCAGCTGCAAGCCGGTCCCGAGGGCCGGCTGATCGTCAGCATCTTCCGCGGCCAGCCGCGCACCCTGCCTCTGACGCTGGTCTTGATGGAGCGCCACCCGCTGGGCTCGCAGGCCTTTGTGCCGCTGTCCGGCCGGCCCTATCTGATCGTCGTGGCAAGACCTGGCACCGCGCCACGGGCTGAGGACCTGCACTGCTTTGCGGCCCGGGCCGATCAAGGCATCAACTATGCGCCGGGCGTCTGGCACCACCCCTTGCTGGCGCTGCAGGCGACTAGCGACTTTCTGGTGATCGACCGGGCCGGGCCGGGCAGCAATTGCGACGAGGTCGGGCTGACGCCGGGTGCCGTCATTGCGCCCTGATGACGCCGGCAAGCAAACCCTCCTCGACCCAGCGCCGCAGCAGGCCGCCGGCCTCGCTGGCGATGTCGGTCTCGGGAAAGCGTTCGCTCAAGTCCTCGCACAGCATGGCGAAGCTCCGGCCTTGGGCCAGGGCATCCAGCGCGGCGGCCTCCAGCGAGCCAAGGCTGCGGAAGTGCGGGCTGCTGCCGCGCCGCCAGATCAGCACATCCAGCGCTTGCGCCAGCGGCTCGGCCGCTGGCGGCGCCTCGTCCTGATCCAGCGCTTGCCAGATCGCCAGCGTGTTGTGGGAGAGGCGCAGGCGGCGGTAGCTGGGCGGCAGGCCGAAGCCGACCGTGGCCCAGGCCTCGGCCGGCAGCGCCGCCAGGTCGGCGGGGGTCAGGGCTTGCGCGTCGGCGGCATCGAAGGCCTCGCGCAAGGCCCAGTCGAGTGCGGCCAGCTCGGCGATGTCGAGGTCCTGCGGGTGACGCTCGGCCAGCCAGGCCGGGAAGGCGGCGCCGAACCAGCGCAGGCTGGGATGGCCCGACGGGTGGGCGATCAGGTAGGCGCGCGCCTCGCGCTCGAAGGCCTCATCGCCCAGATAGGCGGCGGTATGGCCATAGCTGTCCAGCAGGGTCTCGACCAGACGGGCGCGGTAGGCCTGGTGGTAGATCGCCAGCCGACGCTCGATGCCGATGCCGCCGGGCCTGACCGCGGCGGCGAACTGCTGCGGCTGGTCAAGCAGCAGAGCCTGAAACTCGGCCTGCAGGGTTTCGAGCATCATGCCGCGAACTCCTCGACAGCCGCTTCCGATGCGATGGCACGCGCGGTGCCGAGCTCGGCCAGCAGCTCCGGCAGCGGCGGGATGCGGTCATCGCGCTCAATCATCGTGGCCACCGGCCCGAAGCGGCGCAGTGCCGCCCGGTACAGCGCCCAGACCGGCGAGGCGACCGGGTGGTCATGGGTGTCGACCAGGTGGTCGCCGTAGTCGCTATGGCCGGCCAGATGGAATTGCTGCACGCGATCGCGCGGCAGTGCGTCCAGATAGTCCAGCGCATCGAAGCCATGGTTGACCGCGCTGACATGGATATTGTTCAGATCGACCAGCAAAAGGCAGTCGGCACGCCGGCACAGCTCGGCCAGGAACTGGGCTTCGCTCATCGCCGAGTCCTGGTACTCGATATAGCTGGAGACGTTCTCCAGCACCAGACGCCGGCCCAGCACCTCCTGCACCCGGGCCACATTGCGGGCCACCACGGCCAGCGCCTCCTCGGTATAGGGCAGGGGCAGCAGATCATGCATCTGGCGGCCGTGCACCCCGGTCCAGCACAGATGGTCGGAGACCCACAGCGGCTGCACCCGCTCGGTCAGCGCGCGCAGCTGGCGCAGATAGCCGGGGTCAAGGCCGGCCACCGCACCGATGGACAACGACACGCCGTGCATGGCCATCGGATACCGCGCGCGGATCGCCTCCAGCATCTGCATCGGCTTGCCGCCGGGCACCATATAGTTCTCCGAGATGATCTCCAGCCAGTCGACCGGCTGGGGCTCGGCGAGAAAAGCGCTGTAGTGGGCGCTGCGCAGGCCCAGGCCGAAGCCTGGGCCGGGCCGCGTGATGGAGGACATCGGCGGCCTTTCGCTTACTTCTTGGCCACGAGATCGGCGATCACGCCGCCCTTGTCCAGGCAGGCCTTGGCCTCCATGCCCTTGAAGCCATGGCCCTTGCAGCCGTTCTGGCCCTTGCAGGCGTTCTCGCTGGTCTTGCAGTCGGAATTGCCCTTGCACTCATGCACGCCGTAGCAGTGCACCTTGTCGCTGGCGGCCACGGCCAGGCCAGTGCTGCCGGCGGGCGCCGGGGCAGCGAACGCGTTCATCGCAAACAGTGCGGCGGCGGCGGCGAGGGCGGCGCCCTGGGTTTTGACGGTCGACATGGTGGTTTCTCCTGTGGGGATATGAAGGTTCGGAGCGGTGTCCGGCCGGCGCGTTGGGCGCGTCGTGCCACCGTGTGTCGGGCCGGGAGCGGTCGGCCTTACATCGCCTGACGCAATTTTTCGATGAGCTGGCGTTATGGTCTGCGGCCGGGCTTTCATTGGCAGGGGCCGGTACCCGGCCTTAGAGTGCGCTGATGCTGAAAACCGAAATGCCCAACCCGGTCCATGCCGACCTGGACCTCTACGAGCTGCCCCAGCTGATCAGCGCCTTCGTCGAGGATCAGCTCGAGGCGGTCAACGCGGTGCGTGCGGCCGGCCCGCAACTGGCTGCCGCCGTGGCGGCCGCGCTGCCCCGCATCCAGGCCGGCGGGCGGCTGATCTATGCCGGCGCCGGCACCTCGGGGCGGCTGGGCGTGCTGGACAGCGTCGAGCTGGGTCCCACCTTCTCGTGGCCACGCGAACGCGCGCTGGCCCTGATCGCCGGCGGCGAGTCGGCGATGTTTGTCGCGGTCGAGGGCGCCGAGGACGACGAGGCCCAGGGCGAGCGCGATCTGCAGGGCCTGACCCTGGGCCCGAACGATGTGCTGCTGGCGCTGGCCGCCTCGGGCGGCACGCCCTATGTGCTGGGCGCTCTGCGGGCCGCGCGCGCGGCCGGCGCGCTGAGCCTGGGCTTTGCCAACAACGCGGGTGCGCCGGTGCTGGCGGCGGCGGAGATCGCCATCCTGCTCGACACCGGGCCCGAGGTGATCTCCGGGTCAACCCGGCTGAAGGCCGGCAGCGCGCAGAAGATGGCGCTCAACACCTTCTCCAGCGCGCTGATGGTCAGGCTGAACAAGGTCTACGGCAATCTGATGGTGGATCTGCGCGCCAGCAATATCAAGCTGCTCAAGCGCGCGGTGGCGCTGACGATGCAGGCCAGCGGGGTCGACGAGAAGGCAGCCCGGGCGGTGCTGGAACAGTGCGATTTCCATGTCAAGGTGGCGGTGGTGGCGCTGCGCCGCGGCTGCAGCGTCGACGAGGCCCGCGCGGCACTGGCGCGCCACCAGGACAGCGTGCGCCAGGCCCTGGCGGGCTGAGCTCGGCATTGAGTCGAGAATGGCGACGCCTCCAGCTCCCCACGCCCCCGCCCCGCGCATGAACAGCCACCCGCAAGACCCGACCCTTCGCAGCCCCTGGACCTGGATCCCGACGCTGTACTTCGGCCAAGGCCTGCCCTATGTCGTCGTGATGACCCTGTCGGTCATCATGTACAAGAACCTCGAGGTCTCCAACACCGAGATCGCGCTCTACACCAGCTGGCTCTACCTGCCCTGGGTGATCAAGCCGCTGTGGTCGCCGCTGATCGAGCTGTTCGGCACCAAGCGGGTGTGGATCATCGCGCTGCAGTTCGCGGTGGGCGCCTCGCTGGCCCTGGTGGCCTTGACGATACCGGCCGAGCGCTTCTTCCAGCTGACCCTGGCGATGTTCTGGCTGATGGCCTTCTCCTCGGCCTCGCACGACATTGCCGCCGACGGCTTCTACATGCTGGCGCTCAAGCAACACCAGCAGGCCGCCTTCGTCGGCGTGCGCTCGACCTTCTACCGCATCGCCAATATCGGCGGCCAGGGCGGCCTGGTCTATCTGGCCGGCGAGCTGCAGGAGCGCACCGGCAGCATGCAGACCGCCTGGAGTCTGGTGTTCGGCGTGCTGTGCGGCCTGTTCCTGCTGATGGGGGCCTATCACGCGCTGATGCTGCCGCGCCCGGCCAGCGACCAGCGTGCCGCGCCCCAGCATGACTGGGTCGGCGAGTTCTTCCGCGTCTTTGCCGAGTTCTTCCGCAAGCCCGGCATCTGGGTCATCCTGGCCTTTTTGCTGTTCTACCGCTTCCCCGAGGCCCAGCTGCTGAAGCTGGCCACGCCCTTTCTGCTCGACAAGCCCGAGCTCGGCGGCCTGGGCCTGAGCAACAAGGAGGTCGGCATCGCCTACGGCACGGTCGGCCTGACGGCGCTGACCCTGGGCGGCCTGGCCGGTGGCTGGGTGATCTCGAAGATCGGACTGAAGCGCGCGCTGTGGCCGCTGATCCTGAGCATGCATGTGCCCAATATTGCCTTCCTGGCGCTGGCGCTGGCGCAGCCGGGCAATCTCTGGCTGATCAGCACGGCCCTGGCGGTCGAGCAGTTCGGCTACGGCCTGGGCTTCACCGCCTACCTGATGTACATGATCCTGGTGGCCGACGGCCCGCATAAAACGGCTCATTACGCGATCTGCACCGGCTTCATGGCCCTGGGCATGATGCTGCCGGGCATGTGGAGCGGCTGGCTGCAGGACCAGATCGGCTATCTGTACTTCTTCATCTGGGTGCTGGTCGCGACGATTCCCTCGTTCGCGGTCGCGGCGCTGGTCAGGATCCCGGCCGATTTCGGCCGCAAGCAGGCCTCGTGATGCGCCGCCGCAGTCTGCTCGCCAGCACCGCCGCGCTGGCCGCCTGTTCCTCGAATCCGCTCTTGCCAGCCGGGCCGCGACTGCGCGCCGCGCCCGAGCTGCTGGCACAGGCGCCGGCCGCGCCACGCGAGTTCCGCGCCGCCTGGGTCGCCACCGTGGCCAATATCGACTGGCCCAGCAAGCCGGGCCTGAGCGCCGCCCAGCAGCAAGCCGAGATGCACGCGATGCTGGACCGCGCTGCCGCGCTGAAGCTCAATGCCGTGATCCTGCAGATCCGCACCAGCGCCGATGCGCTGTACGAGTCGGCGCTGGAGCCCTGGAGCGAATACCTGACGGGTGTACAAGGCCGGTCCCCGGGTTACGACCCGCTGGCGCTGTGGATTGACCAGGCCCACCAGCGCGGCCTGGAGCTGCATGCCTGGTTCAACCCCTTCCGCGCGCGCCAGAGCGGCGCGAAGTCGGCCCACGCGGCCAGCCACCTGAGTCAGACCCAGCCGCAGTGGGTCAAGCGCTACGGCGAGCAGCTCTGGATCGACCCGGGCGAGCCGGCCGCCGCCGAGCACACGCTGGCGGTGTTCCGGGATGTGTTGCAGCGCTACGAGGTCGACGGCATCCATATCGACGACTATTTCTATCCCTATCCCATCAGCAACGACGGGCAGGAACTGGACTTCCCGGACGAGCCGTCCTGGCAGCGCTATCTCCAGAGCGGCGGCGGCCTGGCCCGGCATGACTGGCGGCGCAAGAACGTCGACGACCTGATAGCGCGCCTGCACGGCATGATCCGCGCGACCAAGCCCTGGGTGCGTTTCGGCATCAGCCCCTTCGGTCTTGGCAAGCCGGCGCTGCGCCCCGAGGGCATTGCCGGCTTCAGCCAGTACGACAAGCTCTATGCCGATGTCGAGCGCTGGCTGGAGCGCGGCTGGCTGGACTATCTGGTGCCCCAGCTCTATTGGCCGATGGCGCAGAAGGCGCAGGCTTTCGTACCACTGCTGGACTACTGGCATGGCCAGAACCCGCACAAGCGCCATGTCTGGCCCGGCCTGTTCACCAGCAAGATCACCGACAAGGCCGACAGCTGGCCGGTGGCCGAGATCCTCGGCCAGATCGAGCAGGTGCGCACACGCTATCCCGGCAGCGGCCATGCCCACTTCAGCATGATCGCGCTGCAGCAGAACCGCCGCGGCCTGGCCGACGCGCTGGCCGCCGGCCCCTATGCACAGGAGGCGCTGCCGCCGGCCTGCCCCTGGCTGGAGGCCGATGCGCCGAGCGCGCCGCTGCTCAGCCTCGTGGGGCTGGACGAGCAGACGCTGCGCCTGGCGGTCCAGCCCGGGCCGGCCAAGCCGGTGCTCCGCCACGCGCTGTGGCTGCGCTACCGGGATCAGGGCTGGCGCTTGCGCGTCGTCAGTGGCAGCGAGCTGAGCCTGCCGCGCGCAGGCCTGCAGGGCCTGGTGATCTCCGCCATAGACCGGGTCGGCAACGAGAGCCCGCGGCTGGCGCTGGCGCTGGACTGAGCGCCCTCAGGCTCTCAGGCGAAGGTATCGACCAGCCCGCCTATCGTGCCGCCCCGCGCGGTATGGAACCACAGCAGCGGCCCCAACTCGACGCTGATGCGCAGCTGCTCGTCGGCATACAGCGTCGTGTTGCCCCGGCTGTAGGCCGGTGTGCTGGAACTCTTGATCGGCTGCGGCGCGCCCCCCAGCGGCTGATAGTCATGCGCCAGCGCGTCCTTGGCCTGCTGGCGATGTTGCTGCAAGGGGTCGACGGCGAAGGCCGAGGTCTGGATCGGGTAACGGTAGATATCGCCGGCGCGGAGCAAAAAAACACCTCAACAGTCCTGTCGCTGCTGTCACAGGGCGACGCATGGACAGAGGACGTAAATCAACGGGCGCCGAAGTGTGCCAGCGTCTCGCGCCGCAGCGCCTCCAGCCGGCCGGCCGCGATCAGCGTGTCCAGCGCCTGCTGCAGCGCCGCCACCAGGGCCGGCTCGCTGTTCTTGCTGATCAGCAGCCACAGCGGCGCGCTGAGCGCCTGGATCTGCAGCACCGGCTCGAAATCATCCGCCCGCAGGCCCGCCTCATGGGCGCGGTAGGCAAAGCTGACATCGGGGTGGGCGAAGAAGTCGATGCGCTGCAGCTGGGCCTTGCGCAGGTTCAGCGCATTTGTGCGCACCGGATCGATCACGCTGTTGTCCGGCGGCTGGCCCACCCCCTGGGCGCGCAGCCATTCCTGGAAGTTGGACTGGTCCTGCACGCCGAAGCGCAGGCCGCGCCCCTTCAGCTCGGCCAGCGAGCGCAGCGGCGGCGCGCCCGCCGTGCGCAACCGGTACAGCCAGAGCTGGTAGGGCGCGATCTCGCGCAGCCAGCGATAGGCCTCCGCGCGCTCGGGCGTGCGTGCGACGCTGAGCACCAGCACATTCGGCTCGGTCTGGGCCTGGGCCAGGGCCCGCTTCAGCGGCAGAAACTGCAGGGGCTGGGCGCTCAGGGCGTGGCTGCGGGCGGCCCGCTGCACCACCTCCTGCACAAAGGCATGGACATAGCCGGCCGGTGCGCCGCCCGGCAGCTCATACTGCAGCGGCGGAAAACTGTCGGCCAGCAGCTTCAGCACGGTCGGCTCGGCGGCCGCGGACAGGCCGGGCAGGATCACGCACACCAGACACAGCACACGGCAGGCGCGACGCAACAGCATTCTGGAGTCCCTCCCCTTGAGCGCTTGAACCGCAGCCCCCGGGACTTCGGGCAACGGACCGCCGCGATGATAGTGGCTGCGGCGCGCTCAGCCGGCCTTGCGCAAGGTCAGATTGATGCGTTGTTCTCCCCACAAGGGATGGCTGCCCGGTTTCAGCGCCGCGACCCCGTGATAGCGCAGCCGCGCCGGCCCGCCCCAGACCACCACATCGCCATCGCGCAGCGCCAGTCGAAGGCAGGGATCGGAGCGCCGCAGGCCACCGAACAGGAACAGCGCCGGCAGGCCCAGCGAAATCGAGACGATGGGCTGGCCCAGATCGCGCTCGTCCTTGTCCTGGTGCAGCGACAGCGCGGTGCCAGGCTCATAGCGGTTGACCAGGCAGGCGTCGGGCACGAAGCCGGCAAAGCCGGCCGCCGCCGCTGCCTCGCCGGCCAGTCGGGCCAGCCGCGCATCCAGCGCCGGCCAGGGCCGGCCGCTGTCGGGGTCCAGCGCGGCATAGCGGTAGCCGCGCTCGTCGCTGACCCAGCCCAGCGGCCCGCAATTGCTCATCGCCACCGCCATGCGCCGGCCGCCGGGCGTCAGCCAGCGGCGCGGCGGCGCAGCCGCATACACCTGCTCGACCACCGCCCGCAGCTCGGCGGCCTGCGCCAGCGCAAAGCCGGGCAGCAGACAGGCGCCGAGGGCCAGGTCTTGCCGCTCGCCGGGCTCGGGTGCGAACAGCTCGGCGTTCATGTCGCGTCGTGGAAGATCAGGCCCAGGGTATGGCGCCGGCCGGCGCGCAGACGGCTGACGCCGTGCCGCATCGCGACCCGGTAGACCCCGCGCGTGCCGCTGACTGGCCGCTGGTTGACGGCGAACAGCACCGCATCGCCGCACCGCTGCAGCGGCACCACTTCGGGGCGCGACTGCAGGCGCGGGCGCTGCTCGGTCAGCACGAACTCGCCGCCCTCGAAATCTTCGCCCGGCTGCGACAGCAGCACCGCGATCTGCAGCGGGAAGACTTGCTCGCCATACAGATCCTGGTGCAGGCAGTTGTAGTCGCCCTCGCGATAGCGCAGCAGCAGCGGTGTCGGCCGGCACTGACCGGCCGCATGGCAGCGCGCGATGAACTCGGCATGGGTCGTCGGGAACCGGGTCTCCAGCCCGAGGGCCTGCTGCCAGCGGTTCGCGATAGTCGCCAGCCTCGGATAGACCGTGGCGCGCAGCGCGGCCACCGGCTCCGGCAGCGGATAGGCGAAATATTGGTACTCGCCCTGTCCATAGCCATGGCGCTGCATCACGACCTTGCTGCGGAACAGCTCGGGCCGCTCATACAGCGCGATCAGCTCGGCGCAGCGCTCGGCGCTGAGGAAGCTCGGCAGCAGCGCATTGCCGCGCTCGTCCAGCGCCTGCTCGGCGGCGGCCCAGTCGATCGCCGGCCTCATGGCTTGGCCTCGCGGGCCAGCAGCTCACGCTTGCGCTCGACGCCCCAGCGATAGCCGCCCGGGCTGCCGTCCTGGCGCAGCACGCGGTGGCAGGGGATCGCCACGGCCAGGGTGTTGGCCGCGCAGGCCGAGGCCACCGCACGCACCGCACGCGGCGCCCCGATAAGCGCAGCAATCTCGCTGTAGCTGGCGGTGCGGCCCGGCGGGATCTCGCGCAGCGCCTGCCAGACACGCTGCTGGAAGGCCGTGCCGCGCACGTCCAGCGGCAGGTCCAGCCCCACACCCGGCGCCTCGACAAAGCCGACCACCCGCGCCACCAGTTGCTCGAAGCCGGCATCGCCGCCGATCAGTCGGGCCTTGGGAAAGCGGTCCTGCAGCTCGCGCAGCAAGGCCTCGGCATCGTCGCCCAGGCTGATCGCGCACAGGCCGCGCTCGCTCTGCGCCACCAGGATCGCGCCCAGCGCACACTGGCCCAGCGCAAAGCGGATCTCGGCCGCCGCACCGCCGTCGCGGTAGCGCCGCGGCGCCATGCCCAGCAGCGCGTCGGCCTGGGCATAGAAGCGGCTGCTGGCGCCATAGCCGGCGCCGTAGAGCGCGTCGGTCACGCTGCCATACTCCTGCAGCAGCTCGCGCAAGCGCCTGGCCTTGTGGGCATCGGCATAGGCCTTGGGCGTCAGGCCCGTCTGGGCCTTGAACAGGCGGTGCAAGTGGTGCGGGCTCAAGGCCACGCGCTCGGCCAGGACGTCGAGGCTGGGCGGGTTCGGCGCCTGCTCGATGAAGCGGCACAACTCGGCCACCAGCGCGGCCTGGCGCTGGGCCAGCGGCGGCTGATCGGGCTTGCAGCGCCGGCAGGGCCGAAAGCCGGCGGCCTCGGCCTCGGCCGCCGTGGCATGAAAGGCGATGTTCTCGGGCCGCGCCGGCCGCGCCGCGCAGGAGGGCTTGCAATAGACGCCGGTGGTTCGGACGGAATAGAAGAACTGCCCGTCCGCCGCAGCATCGCGCGCGCGCAGCGCGGTCCAGCGCGGGTCGTCCAGCGCGGCCAGGGCCCGGGTTTCGGTCTTGCTGCTCATATTCATCATCGATCTCCGTTGCATGATGACCGAAATCTAGGCGGGCTCGCCCGCGCCGGCATCCCGCTGCTTGCTTTTGAATTCGATACAGTCAGCCCATGCAAGCCGCCCCCATCCCCGCCAACGACGCCGAACGCCTGCAGGCGCTGCGCGAGCTGCTGATCCTGGACACGCCGCCGGAGCAGCGCTTCGACCGCATCGCGCAGTTTGCGCGCGAGGAGTTCGAGGTCGCCACCGTGCTGATCAGCCTGGTCGACGAGAACCGCCAGTGGTTCAAGGCCAAGACCGGCCTGGAGGCCAGCGAAACCCCGCGCAGCACCTCCTTCTGCGGCCACGCCATCCTGCAGCCCGACATCCTGATGATCGAGGACGCGCTGCTCGACCCGCGCTTCGTCGACAACCCGCTGGTGACCGGCCCGCCGCATGTGCGCTTTTATGCCGGCGCGCCGCTGGAGCTGCAGCCCGGCCTGCGGGTCGGGACCCTTTGCCTGCTGGATCCGCAGCCGCGCCGGCTCGACCGCACCGAGCTGGCCATCCTGGGCTCGCTGCGCGACCTGGTGCTGACCGAGTTGCGCGGCCACGGCATGGACGAGGGCTGAGCATGCCGGCACGCCGCAAGACCCTGCTGCTGGTCGATCCCCATTCGCTGTTCCGCCGCACCGTGGCCCTGGTGGCCCGCGAGCTCGATGTCGCCGATGTGCACGAGGCCAGCAGCCACGAGGCAGCACAGCGCCTGCTCGAATCGCAGGCTTTCGACGCGTTGCTGATGGACATCGGCGATGGCCTGGGCGCGCTGAGCCTGCTGCAAAGCCTGCGCGACGGCGCGCTGCGCAGCGCGGCCGACCTGCCGGTGGCGCTGACGGCCGAGAGCGTCGACGCCAGCCTGCTGGCGCTGTTCAAGCCGCTGCAGGTGCAGCGCATCATGCTCAAGCCCTTCAAGGTCAAGACCGCGCTGGAGGTGGTGGGCGCGCTGACCGGGGCGCCGGCACATTGATTCAAGTTATGCCCGCTGCGCGCATTGACATTGGCGAGCCGGCGGCCGCGCCCCTAAGCTGAGCCGCCCACACCCCGTCCGACGCATGCCTGTTGTTCCGCTAGACACTCCCCGCGATGCCCGGCTCGGCCTGGGTCTGGACGCCGGCGGCACCCAGACCCGCTGGGCGCTATCCGATGGCGCCGGGCGCTGCCTGGCCGAGGGCCATGTGGCCGGCCTCAGCGGCCTGCAGCTGGCCAGCGTCGAGGGCCGGGTGGCGCTGGCGCAGACCGCCCACCAGCTGGCCTTCGCGACCCTGGCCCACGGCCGGCCCAGCGGCCTGTACGCCGGCATCACCGGCCTGGGCGAGGCCGACGGCCCGGCCGCCGCCCAGCTGAAAGACATCCTGTCACAGGCCCTGGGGCTGAAGCCGGCCGCGATGGTCTGCGGCAGCGATATGGACATCGCCTACCGCAGCGCCTTCGAGCCCGGCCAGGGCTATCTGCTTTATGCCGGCACCGGCGCGATCGCTGCCTTCATCGACGCGCAGGGCCGCATGCAGCGGGCCGGCGGCCGCGGCGCGCTGCTGGGCGACGAGGGCAGCGGCTTCTGGATCGCCCGCGAGGCGCTGGCCGGGGTCTGGCGGCGCGAGGACGAGGCGCCCGGCAGTTGGCAGGACTCGGCGCTGGCGCGCGCGCTGTTCGAGGCCATAGGCGGCAGCGACTGGGCCCTGACCCGCCAGTTCATCTACGGCGGCGAGCGCGGCACGATAGGCCGGC
>NZ_JAQOWX010000072.1:0-29954 GCF_028462495.1 Paucibacter sp. XJ19-41 | reverse complement strand
GAACAGTAGCAACGACGACTCGATTGCGAAACGGGACTTACGAGCTGAAATTCAACAGCCTGCTAGGCCGCGTAGCGCTTGCTGCGCAGATTGCGCTTGATCTCCTGCAGCATGGGCCGCAGCTTCTGCCCCAGCTGCAGCGCGACGCCGGTGGTCAGGATGTCGATCGCGATCAGGTGCAGCAGCCGCGACACCATCGGGCTGTAGCGGTCGAAGTCTTCCGGATGATCGACCGCCAGCAGGATCTGGCCTGGCGCCTGGCCCATCGCCGCGAGCGGCGAGCCGCTGGCGGTGATGATGATGGTGGTCGCGCCCTTCTTGCGCGCGATCTCGGCTGCATCCATCAGGTCGCGGCTGCGCCCCGAGTTGCTGATGATGACGGCGCAGTCGCCCGTCTGCAGCATGGTCGCGCTCATCAGCTGCACATGGCCGTCGCTGCAGGCGGCGGTGTTGACCCCCAGGCGGAAGAACTTGTGCTGCGCATCCTGGGCCACGATGCCGGAGTTGCCGACCCCGTAGAACTCGATGCGCCGGCCGTTGCGGCCCGACTCGGCCAGCGCGGTGATGGCGCGCTCGAAGGCGTGGCTGGCGGCGTCGTTGCGGTAGTGCAGCAGCGCGGCCACCGCGTTGTCGACCACCTTGACGATCAGATCGCCCGGCTTGTCGTCCTCGTCGACCGCGCGGTGCACAAAGGGCACGCCCTCGTTGACGCTGCCGGCCAGCTTGAGCTTGAAGTCGGCCAGTCCGTCATAGCCGACGCTGCGGCAAAAGCGCACCACGGTCGGCTTGCTGACATGGGCCCGGTCGGCCAGCTCGCTGACCGGCAGGCTGGCGAAGGCGCGCGCGTCGATCAGCAAAAGCTTGGCGACGCGCTGCTCGGCCGGCGGCAGCGCGGGCAGCGCCGCCTTGATTCTTTCGAGAATGCTCACTGTTCCTCAGCCCAGGTGAAGCCGTCGCGCGCCACCAGGGCGCTGGCCGCCGGCGGGCCCCAGGAGCCGGCCGTATAGGTGCGTGGGCCGGCGCTGTCACGCTTCCAGGCGTCCAGGATGGGCTCGACCCAGCGCCAGGCCTGCTCCTGCTCGTCGCTGCGCACGAACAGGTTCAGGCGGCCGGCGATCGCGTCCAGCAGCAGGCGCTCGTAGGCACCGACGCGGTTGGCCGCAAAGGCCTTGTCGAAGTCCAGATCCAGCGACACCGGGGTCAGGGCCTCGCCGCTGCCCTTGGTGGCGAGTAACTGCAGCTCCAGGCCGTCCTCGGGCTGCAGTTTGATGACCAGGCGATTCGGCTGGTTCGGTCCGGGGAAGATCGGATGCGGCACCTGGCGGAAGTTGACGACGATTTGCGCGTCCCGCGCCGCCAGACGCTTTCCGGTACGCAGATAGAAGGGCACGCCGGCCCAGCGCCAGTTCTGCACCTCGGTGCGCAGCGCGACAAAGGTCTCGGTGACGCTGTCGGCCGGGATCTTGCCCTCGTCCAGATAGGACACCACGGCCTTGCCATCCACCGTGCCGGCGCGGTACTGGCCGCGCACCACATCGCGCGCCACGCTCTCTGCGGTGAAGGGCTTCAGCGAGCGCAGCACCTTGAGCTTCTCGTCTCGGATCGCATCGGCATCATTGGTCGACGGCGGCTCCATCGCGATCATCGTCAGCAGCTGCAGCGCATGGTTCTGGATCATGTCGCGCAGGGCGCCGGTGCCGTCATAGAAGGGGCCGCGGGTGCCGACGCCCAGTCCCTCGGCCAAGGTGATTTGGNTGTCGCGCAGGGCGCCGGTGCCGTCATAGAAGGGGCCGCGGGTGCCGACGCCCAGTCCCTCGGCCAAGGTGATTTGGATATTGGCAATGCTCTCGCGGCGCCACAGCGGCTCGAAGAAGGCATTGCCGAAGCGCAGCGCCATCAGGTTCTGCACCGAGGGCTTGCCGAGATAGTGGTCGATGCGGAAGGCCTGCTCCTCGGCGAACACCGAGCGCACCACCTTGTTGATCTGCTGGGCGCTGGCCAGGTCGTGGCCCAGCGGCTTCTCCAGCACGACGCGTACCTTGGGCTGGTTCAGGCCGGCCACGCCCAGCTGCTCGCAGATCTGGGTGAACAGATGCGGGCTGGTGGCCAGATAGAGCACCACGGTGTCGGCATTGCGCTCGTCCAGCCAGTCCTTGAGCTTCTGGTAATGCTCGTGCTGGGACAGGTCCATGCGCCGGTAGTGCAGCAGCGCGGCGAAGCGCTCGAACTCCTCGTCGCTGGGGCGCTTCGGGCCGTCGACCTCTCTGAAGCGTTCCTTGAGCCATTCGCGATAGCGCTCGTCAGGCATATCGTCACGGGCCACGGCCAGAATACGGCCACCCTCGGGCAGCTTGCCGTGGCGGAAGGCCTGGAACAGCGCCGGCATCAGCTTGCGCCATGTGAGATCGCCAGTACCGCCGAAGAAAACGAGATCGAATGACATGCGCGCTTGCTGTTGGAATGTTTTGTTGATGTAACGAAGTTACCGGATTTATGATGCACGAGTTTCTTCCAGGGGTCAATCCGTGTCGCCCTGGCGGTTCTAATAAGGGATCTGCATCACCAACGGACCTCGCTCATGAATCAGCTCGAACAACTGAAGACCTGCACCACCGTCGTCGCCGACACCGGCAATTTTCTGCAGCTGGCGCAGTTCGCGCCGCGCGACGCCACCACCAATCCCTCGCTGATCCTGAAGGCCGTGCAGTCGGCCGACTACGCCCCGCTGCTCAAGGACACGGTGGCGGCGCATCAGGGCAAGCCGCTCGACGAGATCGTCGACCAGGTGCTGGTGCGTTTCGGCCTGGAAATCCTGAAGGTGGTGCCGGGCCGGGTGTCGACCGAGGTTGATGCGCGCCTGAGCTTCGACAAGGCGGGCACCCTGGCACGAGCCCGCCGCATCATGGCCTTGTACGAGGCTGCAGGCATAGGTCGTGAACGCGTGCTGATCAAGATCGCCTCGACCTGGGAAGGCATCCAGGCGGCCGCCGAGCTGGAGCGCGAAGGCATCCACTGCAATCTGACCCTGCTGTTCTCGTTCTGCCAGGCGGTGGCCTGCGGTGCGGCCGGCATCCAGCTGATCTCGCCCTTTGTCGGCCGCATCTACGACTGGTACAAGAAGAGCGCCGGCGCCGCCTGGGACGAGGCCGCCCAGGCCGGCGCCAACGATCCCGGGGTCAAGTCGGTGACGCAGATCTTTAACTACTACAAGAAGCACGGTATCGCTACCGAGGTGATGGGCGCGAGTTTCCGCAATATCGGCCAGATCCGTGCGCTGGCCGGCTGCGATCTGCTGACCATCAGCCCCGATCTGCTGGCCCAGCTGCAGGCCTCGGAAGAGCCGCTGGCCCGCGCGCTGGATGCCGAGGCGGCGCGTGCCGCCGACATCCCCGCCGTTTCCTTCGACGAAGCGGGCTTCCGCTTTGCCCTCAACCAGGACGCCATGGCCACCGAGAAGCTGGCCGAAGGCATCCGCCTGTTTGCCGTCGACTCGGCCAAACTGGACCAGATGATTGAAGAGAGCCGTTGATGACTTTCTCGCGTTGTGATCAAAGCCCGGCCTGGGCCGCCTTGCGCAGCCACTATGAAAAGGCCGGTCAGGCCTTTGATTTGCGCAGTGCCTTTGCCGCCGATGCCGGCCGCTTTGCGGCCTGGTCCTTCCAAGCGCCGGAGGTGTTCGCCGATCTGTCGAAGAACCGCATCGATGCGGCCGCGCTGGACCTGCTCTTGGAGCTGGCGCGCGACTGCGGGCTTGAATCACAACGCGAGGCCTTGTTCAAGGGCGAACCGATCAACCATACCGAAGGCCGCGCCGTGCTGCACACGGCCCTGCGCGCACCGGCCGGCGAGGGCTTGTTCAGCGACGAGGTGCAGGCCTCGCTGGCGCGCATGCTGGCCTTTGCCGAGAGCGTGCGCGATGTGGCCAGCAGCGGCTTTCGCGACATCGTCCATATCGGCATCGGCGGCAGCGACCTGGGTCCGGCCATGGTGGTCGGCGCGCTGAATGCCTACACCCAGGCCGGGCAGCGCCTTCACTTCGTCTCGAACGTCGACGGGCATGACCTGGCCCCGGTACTGCGCGATCTGGATCCGGCCAAGACTCTGTTCGTGATCGCATCCAAGACCTTCACGACCCAGGAGACCCTGGCCAATGCCTTGGCCGCCAAG
Organism: Paucibacter sp. XJ19-41; assembly: GCF_028462495.1. NCBI lineage: Bacteria > Pseudomonadati > Pseudomonadota > Betaproteobacteria > Burkholderiales > Sphaerotilaceae > Roseateles > Paucibacter sp. XJ19-41. The sequence goes on along the minus strand of NZ_JAQOWX010000072.1, from coordinate 25,787 downwards.
GCCTGGTTCCTGGGCAATGGCGGCAGTGATGTGGCGCGCCACTTCGTCGCCACCAGCAGCAATACCGAGGCGGCGGCGGCTTTCGGCATCCACACCAGCTTCGGTTTCTGGGACTGGGTCGGCGGCCGCTATTCGCTGTGGTCGGTGATTGGCCTGCCGATCGCGATCGCGATCGGCGCCGACAACTTCCGCGCGCTGCTGGCCGGCGCCCATGCGATGGACCTGCATTTCCGGCAGGCGCCGCTGGCGCGCAATCTGCCGGTGCTGCTGGGCCTGATCGACATCTGGTATCGCAATTTCCATGGCTTTGGCAGCCGCAGCGTCGCGCCCTACCACCAGGGCCTGAGGCGCCTGCCGGCCTATCTGCAGCAGCTGGAGATGGAGAGCAATGGCAAAGGCGTGGACCGCGAGGGTCAGGCCTTGCCCTATGGCACCAGCCCGGTGGTCTGGGGCGAGGCCGGCACCAATGGCCAGCATGCCTATTTCCAGATGCTGCACCAGGGCACGGATGTGATCCCGGTCGAGTTCATCGCGGTCAAGCACACCCATCATGGCCCGCATATCGGCGGCGAGCTGGCCGGCTTGCTGCAGGATCAGCACAGCAAGCTGCTGGCCAACTGCCTGGCCCAGTCGCAGGCGCTGATGCAGGGCAAGACGGTGGAGGAGGCGCTGCACGAGAAGGCGCCGACGGCTTCGAAATCGCTGGGTGCGCTGACCGTGGCCCGGCATCGCAGCTTCCCCGGCAACCGGCCCAGCACGACCCTGGTGCTGGACGAGTTGAGCCCACGCTCGCTGGGCGCGCTGATTGCGCTTTACGAGCACCGTGTCTTCGTGAGTGGCGCGCTGTGGGGCATCAACAGCTTCGATCAGTGGGGCGTCGAGCTGGGCAAGGCCTTGTGCAACAGCCTGCTGCCGCGCTTGAGCAGCGGCGACACCGTCGGCCTGGATGCCTCCACCGCCGGCCTGCTGCAGAGGCTGCGCGCATGAATGTAGTGTTCGATTTCGGTGCTGTGCTGTTTCGCTGGCATCCAGCGAGTTTTCTGGCACGGGTGTGGCCGCAGCGCGTGGCCGATGCCGAGTCGGGCAGGGCCGTGGCGACGGAATTCTTCCAGAACTACAGCGGCGACTGGGGCGCCTTCGACCAGGGCCTGATCGACGCAGCGACAGTTATCGAGCGCGTTGCCACCCGCACCGGCTGGCCCCGTGCCGAGGTCGAGCAGGTGGTGCGCGCGGTGCCGGACGAGCTGCAACTCTTGCCAGACACGGTGGAGCTGATCAAAGATTTGAAGCAGGCCGGCCATCGGCTCTTCTATCTGTCCAATATGCCCGAGCCCTATGCCGATCATCTGGAGCGGCATTACCCGCTGCATGAATGGTTCGAATCGGGCCTGTTCTCGGGCCGGGTCAAGCAATCAAAGCCGGGCGCCGAAATCTATCGCCTTGCGATCGAGCGTTTTGGCGTGCCGCCGGCGAGCTGCCTGTTCCTCGATGATCACCCGGCCAATATCGAGGCGGCCCGGGCGGCCGGCTGGCAGGCCTTGCAGTTCAGCGACGCGGCCGCGATGCGGCCGCAGCTGCAGGCCCTGGGCCTACTGCTCTAGGTCGCGGTCTTCCGGCGGCGGCGCCGCCTCGACGCGGAAACTCTCGCTGGCCCAGGCGCCCAGATCGATCTGGCGGCAGCGCTGGCTGCAGAAGGGGCGCCAGCTGTTGCTGGGCGCGAACACGCTATCACCGCCGCAGGTGGGGCAGCGCACGATGCGCGGCGGCTTGGTCTCATCCATCGTCATCTAGGCACACAAGGTCAATTCGAAGCTGGCGTCCTGCGCGGCCAGCTTGAGCCGGCCTTCCTCGTCCTGCCGCATCAGGCGGATATTGATCATCAGGCGGTGGCCGCTGATCTCCGGAATCAGCCCCAGGCTGGGGTCCAGCTTCATGCGCAGCAACTGATAGACGCGGCCGGCGGCCAGGCTTTGCTGGAACTGGCCGGCCTGGGCCGCCACCTTGTGCGGCGCACCCGAGTCGCGCAGCAGGCCCAGCAGCACCTGCAGGCCCTCGGCCAGCGGCATCAGCGACTGGGTCCACTGCATCAGGTCGTTGCGGCGGCGCGCCGGCAGGAATTGCTGCCAGGTGTAGTAGGCCGGCAGATCGAATTCGCAGGTGCCGCCGGGAATGCTGATGCGGCTGCGTATGCTCATCAGCCAGTCATTGGTGGTCAGCACATGGCCCGCCTTGCCGACCAGCTGGTTCAGGCCGCTGTAGGCATGGTCGATGCGTGCCACCACCTCGTTGAGCGCGTCCTCGGCGATGGCCGGATTGCCGCGGTAGCTGTTGAGCTGGGCCTTGTGGCGCTCGAGCTCCTTCAGCAGGTCGGATTTCAGATCGGCGCGCGAGGCGACATCCATGATCTCGAAAATCGTCACCAGGGCGAAATGATGGTCCAGCGGCGTCTCGCGCGGGATCAGCTGTCCCAGTCGGTCGAACAGGTGTTCGAGACGCAGCATCGTGCGGATGCTTTCGTTGAACGGGTATTCGTAGAGAACCAAGGGGGCCATTCCTCGTCTGTCAGCGTGGGAGGCAAGCCGGGCGCCGAGTGCGCGCCGGTGAGCGCTATTGTTTCATACGCTGGCGACGCTGCGCCAATGAGCCGCAAGGGTCAGGACTTGCGCGCGCAAGCCGGTCAGGTCCAGACCTTCGTTGTGGATCACCGCATCGGCTGCGGCGCGCCGCTGCGCACGGCTGGTTTGCTGCCGAAGCACCGCTTCCACTGCGGCCGGCGTCCACCCCGAACGCTGTGTGACCCGCGCCACCTGACTGGCCTCGTCACAGTCAACCACCAGCACACGCAGCACCTGCGAGCGCCAGCGCCCCGACTCGACCAGCAGCGGCACATCGAACACCAGCAGATCGCTGCTCGCCGCCTCCGCCTGAGCCCGGGTCTCGGCACCTATCATCGGGTGCATGATGGCCTCAAGGCGGCGCAGCGCCTCAGGGTCGGCAAAGGCCAGCTCGCGCATATGGGCCCGGTTCAGCGCGCCCTCAGCCGTCAGCGCCTGGACACCGAAGGCGGCGGTGATCGCGGGCATCGCGGCCCCGCCAGCGGCCGTCAGCTGTCGTGAGATCGCATCGGTGTCGATCAGGGCCGCACCGGCCTCGCGCAAAAAGCCCGCGACCGTGCTCTTGCCGCTGCCGATGCCGCCGGTCAGGCCGATCCGCAAGGCCATCAGGCCCAGCCCAGCCAAGCCAGCACCCGCTCCGAGCCGGCAAAAAGTACGACCAAACCACCGCCGGCGAGGAAGGGGCCGAAGGGCACATAGCGGCCTTCGCGCAGGCTGCTGCTCATCTTCATCGCGATGCCGACGATGGCGCCAATCACCGAGGCGCCCAGCACGATGGGCAGAATCATCTGCCAACCCAGCCAGGCACCCAGCGCCGCCAGCAGCTTGAAGTCGCCGTAGCCCATGCCTTCCTTGCCGGTCGTCAGCTTGAACAGCCAGTAGACCGACCAGAGCGAGAGATAGCCGACCAGGGCACCGATCAGGGCCTGGTCCAGCGCAATCGTCCAGCCCAGCAGCGCGGCCAGCAGGCCGGCCCACAGCAGGGGCTGGTTCAGCGAATCGGGCAGCAAGGTGGTGTCCCAGTCGATCGCCGCCAGGGCCAGCAGGCAGGCCGCGAAAGCGCACCACATCAGGCTCAGCGGCTGGGCGCCGAAACGCCAGCCGATGGCGGCGAACAGCAGGCCGGTCAACAGCTCGATGATGGGATAGCGGGCCGAGATGCGGGTCTTGCAGGCCGAGCAACGGCCACCCAGACGCAGCCAGCCGACCAGCGGGAGGTTCTCATGCCAGGCCAGTTGATGGCCGCACTGGGGGCAGCGCGAGCGCGGTGTGGCAATGCCCAGCCTGGGCAGCTTGTCCAGATGCAGGGCCAGGTCTTGCGCGGCCGCCGCCAGCTTGTCGGCGGGCGTCTTGGGCAGGCCGGAGCGCTGCAAGTCTGGGCTGTTGGACAGCTGAGCCGCCGCATCGCCGAGCCATTGCCGCTCCAGCATCAAGGGCAGCCGATGCACCACCACATTGAGAAAGCTGCCTATGCACAGCCCCAGGATGCCGAGACCATAGGGGGACAGCAGCCATTCGATTTCTTGTGTCATGCAAGAGATTTGTGCTTAGACGATTTGGCCGAGCTTGAAGATGGGCAGATACATAGCGACGACGATGCCGCCGATGATGGTGCCGAGGATCACGATGATGAAGGGCTCCATCAGGCTGGACAGGGCCTTGACGGCCTCGTCGACCTCGTCCTCGTAGAACTCGGCCGACTTGGCCAGCATATGGTCCAGTGAACCGGATTCTTCGCCGATCGAGGCCATCTGCAACACCATGGTCGGGAAGATGCCGGTGGCCTGCATCGAGGTGGTCAGCGCCGCGCCGGTGGAGACATCGCGCTGGATCTTCTCGGTGGCCTCGGCGAACACCGCATTGCCGGAGGCGCCGCCGACCGAGTCGAGCGCCTCGACCAGGGGCACGCCGGCCGCGAACATCGTCGATAGCGTGCGGGTCCAGCGCGCCACCGCTGACTTGTAGAGCAGGTCGCCGAACACCGGGATCTTCAGCAGCAGGCGGTCCATGGTGTGTTGCATCTTCACCGAGCGCTTCCAGGACTGCAGGAAGAAATAGATGCCGCCACCCAGGCCGCCGAAGATGGCCCACCAGTAGGAAACAAAGAACTCCGACATCGCGATCACCATCAGGGTCGGTGCCGGCAGGTCGGCGCCAAAGGAGGTGAACACCTCCCTGAAGGCCGGCACGACGAAGATCATGATGACGGCCACGACAATAAAGGCCACGGTCAGCACTGCGATCGGGTAGGTCAGGGCCGACTTGATCTTGTTCTTCAGCGCAACGGTTTTTTCCTGGTAGATCGCCAGCCGGTCCAGCAAGGCTTCCAGAATACCGCCCGATTCGCCGGCCTCGACGAGATTGCAGTACAGCGCGTCGAAGTACATCGGGTGCTTGCGGAAGGCCGAGGACAGGCTAGTGCCGGTCTCGACATCCTGGCGGATGTCGTTGAGCAAGCGGGTCAGCCGTGGGTTGGTGCTGCCGCGCGCGACGATGTCGAAAGATTGCAGCAGGGGCACACCGGCCCTCATCATCGTGGCCAGTTGCCGGGTGAAGACGGCGAGGTCTTTTTGCTTGATGGACTTGCCACCGCTGGCCCGGCGCTTCTTGACCTTGCTGACCAGGATGCCCTGGCGGCGCAGGGTCGCGCTGACCATGGCTTCGCCGCCGGCGCGCAGTTCACCGCGCACGGTCTTGCCGTTGCGGTCCTTGCCCTCCCATTCGAAGACAAAGTCCTTCACGCTTTTGGCTATTGCGCTGGTCGCCATGGTTTCTCCTCGAGCTGTTCGGCCGGCCGCTTTGCGAGCGGACGGCGTTCATTCATTGGTGGCGGCCAACACCTCTTCCAAGGTGGTGACACCGACGCGGACCTTCACCAGTCCCGACTGGCGCAGATCGCGCACGCCTTCCGCCTGGGCCTGGACGGCGATGTCCATCGACGTTCCCTCGGACAGGATGATGCGTTGAATCGCCTCGGTGATGGGCATCACTTGGTAAAGGCCGACCCGGCCCCGATACCCATTGTTGCAACTGGAGCAACCGACGGCGCGATAGGGCTTCCAGCTGCCGTCCAAGTCTTCCTCGACGAAGCCGCCGCGTAGCAAGGCTTCGCGCGGGTACTCGGCCGGGGCCTTGCAGTGCTCGCACAGGCGGCGCACGAGGCGCTGTGCGGTGATCAGCAGCACGCTGGAGGCGATGTTGAAGGGTGCCACGCCCATATTCAGCAGCCGGGTCAGCGTGGTCGGCGCGTCATTGGTGTGCAGTGTCGACATCACCATATGGCCGGTTTGCGCGGCCTTGATCGCAATATCGGCCGTCTCCAGATCGCGGATCTCACCGACCATGATGATGTCCGGATCCTGGCGCAAAAAGGACTTCAAGGCAGCAGCAAAAGTCAGGCCGGCCTTGTCGTTGACATTGACCTGGTTGATGCCGGGCAGGTTGATTTCGGCCGGATCTTCCACCGTCGAGATGTTGACGCCCGGCTGATTCAGAATGTTCAGGCAGGTGTAGAGCGAGACGGTCTTGCCCGAGCCGGTCGGGCCGGTGACCAGCACCATGCCATAGGGGCGCTGGATGCAGGCCATCAGCCGGTCCTTCTCGATCTTCTCGTAGCCCAGGGCCTCGATGCCCAGCTTGGCTGAGGACGAGTCGAGAATCCGGATCACGATTTTCTCGCCGAACAGGGTCGGGAGGGTGCTGATGCGGAAGTCGATCGACTTGGCGCCGAACTTGAGCTTCATCCGGCCGTCCTGCGGCACCCGGCGTTCCGCAATGTCGAGTCGAGAAATCACTTTGATGCGAGAGGACAGCTTGTCCTTGATCGCGATCGGCGGCTGGGTGATCTCTCGCAGCTCACCGTCGACCCGAAAGCGCACCCGGTAGTGGTATTCATAGGGCTCGAAGTGCAGGTCCGAGGCCCGCATATTGATCGCGTCGACCAGCATCTTCTGCAGAAAACGCACGACGGGCGCGTCTTCCACATCGGCGATGTCGGCGGCCGACTCCTGCGCTGCGCTGCTGTCTTCCTCGGCGATATCGAAATCAACGTCGCCGCCGGCAATGGCGTCCAGCGTCTCGGCCGCCGTGGCTGCCGAGCCCTGCAGCATCTTGGTGAGCTTGTCGTACTCGACGATCACCCACTCGGGCGCCAACTGGGTGGCGAACTTGATCCTCTCGACCACTTCCTGATCGGTCGGGTCGGCGCCGCCGATGAAAAGCCGGTTGCCGCGCCGCCCCAGGACGACGACCTGGTACTGCTGCGCCAGCTTGTTGTCGATCACATTGCTGGGCATGCGCTGTGGATCCATCGCATTCAGATCCAGCACCGGCAGGGCCAGCGCGAGCGACAGCGTATGGGCCAGATCCGTTGGCGAGACTGCATTGGCCGCCATCACCGACGAGACAAAGCTGATCTTCTTCTCGCGCGCCTGGCGCGCCAGGTCTTCGGCAGTCTTGACGGGCAGCTTGCCGGCGTGCACGAGCACGCGCGCGACGCCGGACAGCGCGGAATGAGGCGGCTCGATCAGAGTGGTGTCCACGGGCTTTGGTAGTGACGGGCAGCAGGGCGGGTCGAAAGATCCGCCATCTCAGCAGCTCATCTTCTCGCAAGGATTTCACACTGTAAACCGAGTGAAAGCCTGGAAAAGCCTGTCAGTCGTGTGCAAGCTCACGCTTCGGGGACCGAGACGGGCAAACTGATGCGTGCAAGCATCACCGCAGGCGCACCGTGACATGGCGCCGCTTGCAGCAATTAACTCTGTAGGAGATTTGGAAGGGGCCATCATGGCCCTCAATATCTTGGCGCGCTGGCGATGCGCGCAGCGGCAAAAAATTGGTCGGGGTGAGAGGATTCGAACCTCCGGCCTCTACGTCCCGAACGTAGCGCTCTACCAGGCTAAGCTACACCCCGATTTTTTGAACTTCTGCTTGAGGGGCTCAAGCGTTCAAGCTTCGATCTACCGCAAATCCTTAGAAGGACCTGTCAACTGACCGAGCACAAAATTCTAGCAGAGCTTCGCGCCAAATTGAAGGGGGGAGCAAATTTAAACATTCGCGGGCGTGCTCGGCCTCGCGACGGGCGGCCTCGCGAGTGGCTTCCAGGGCGCCAGTGCTGCGCACGATCTTGACGATGTCGCTGAGGCCTTGGACCTCGCCATGTTCGATGGCGTGGCGTATCAGGGAGCGCTCTGCCGGCTGGCAGCGCTCCATGGCGATCAGCAGCGGCAGCGTGGGCTTGCCCTCGCGCAGATCGTCGCCGACGTTTTTGCCCAGTGCGCTCGGGTCGCCCTCGTAATCGAGGACGTCGTCGATCAACTGGAAGGCGGTGCCCAGTGCTCGGCCATAGCCGGCGCAAGCCTCTTCGATCTCCGGTGTGCTTTGGGCCAGCACGGCGCCTAGTCTTGCACTGGCCTCGAACAGCTTGGCGGTCTTGTAGCGGATCACGCGCAGATAGCGATCCACCGCAACATCCGGGTCATGCATATTCATCAGCTGCAAGACCTCGCCTTCGGCGATCACATTGGTGGCTTCGGCCAGCACCTCCAGCACACGCATGCGGTTCACCGAGACCATCATCTGGAAGGCTCGCGAGTAGAGGAAGTCGCCCACCAGCACGCTGGCGGCATTGCCGAACAGTGCATTGGCCGTCTGCTTGCCGCGGCGCAGCGATGATTCGTCGACCACATCGTCATGCAGCAGCGTGGCTGTATGAATGAACTCGACCACGGCCGCCATCTCAAAGCGCTCGTGCTTGTCGAAGCCCAGTGCATTGGCAAACAGCAGGACCAGTTTGGGTCGCATCCGCTTGCCGCCGGCATGCACGATGTAGCCGGCGATCTGATTGATCAGGGCCACATCGGAGGTCAGTCGCTGCGCGATGACGGCATCAACCTCACGCATTTCGGCGTCCAGTTTGGCTTGAACCTCGGCGACGGGGGAGGGGGACGAGGCGGACGCAGCGTGCACACTCAGCTCTCTGTTTGGCGAAGCCGGGATTATAGGAACAGCCGGGGCTTGCCCGGAGTCCGGTGTGATCTCGCGGCAGCGGCGGTGGACCGGTCTTGGTGTTTTCCCCGGTGCATGCTACACTCGCGGGCTCTGCGCCGTTACGGTGCGGGGTTTGAGGCTTGCGCGCACTCGCTTTGCGGGTGCTGGCAAGTGGGTTTTATTGAAAGGGCTGATATGTACGCGGTCATAAAAACCGGTGGCAAGCAATACAAAGTTGCTGCTGGCGAAAAGATCAAGGTAGAACAGATTGCTGCGGATGTTGGCCAAGAGATTGTGATCGACCAGATTCTGGCTGTCGGAAACGGCGCTGAATTGAAGATCGGCACTCCCTTGGTTGCTGGCGCAAGCATTACCGCCACGGTTGTGGCTCACGGTAGGCACGACAAAGTGCGCATCTTCAAGCTGCGCCGTCGTAAGCACTACAAGAAGAGTCAAGGCCATCGCCAGAACTTCACCGAGCTGGAAATCAGCGCGGTGAATGGCTGATCGATAGTCGATTCTTCTTCGCCAACAGTTTCAAGGAGCTAATCCATGGCACAGAAAAAGGGCGGCGGTTCCACACGGAACGGCCGCGACTCCAAACCTAAGATGTTGGGTGTGAAGGCCTTCGGCGGCCAGACCATCTCGGCAGGTTCCATCATCGTGCGTCAGCGCGGCACCAAGTTCCATCCCGGCACCAATGTCGGTATCGGCAAGGACCACACGCTGTTTGCACTGGTCGACGGCCAAGTGTCGTTCGCCATCAAGGGTGAGAAGAGCCGTCAAACGGTGTTCGTCACGCCGGTCTGATTGACCGCGTGTATCGCTGGCGGCAGCGCTGCAGCCGTTCGCCAGCGACCTGAAGCCCCGGCTCGCCGGGGCTTTTGCTTTTTGAGGCTGCGGCAGCGGGCGAGGTCGCAACAGGCCTTGCCTTACCATAGCCCTCAAAAGGCGCAGACAAGCATATGAAGTTCGTAGACGAAGCCACCATCGATATCGTGGCCGGCAATGGTGGTGCCGGTTGTGCGAGCTTTCGCCGCGAGAAATTCATCCCCTTCGGTGGACCCGATGGCGGTGATGGCGGTCGCGGCGGCAGCGTGTGGGCGGTCGGCGATGTCAATCTGAACACGCTGATCGACTACCGTTACGCACGCCGCCACGAGGCCCGCAACGGCGAGGCTGGCCGCGGCTCCGATCAGTATGGCGCGGCTGCCGACGACATCGTGCTGCGCATGCCGGTCGGCACCATCATCAAGGATCTCGAGACCGACACGGTCATCGCCGAGCTGATCGAGCCGGGCGAGAAGATGCTGCTGGCCAAGGGTGGTGACGGCGGCTTCGGCAATCTGCATTTCAAGACCAGCACCAATCGCGCACCGCGTCAGAAGACGCCGGGCTGGCCCGGTGAAGCCAAGAAGCTCAAGCTGGAACTGCGCGTGCTGGCCGATGTCGGCCTGCTTGGGCAGCCCAATGCCGGCAAGTCGACGCTGATCACGGCCGTCTCCAACGCCCGCCCGAAGATCGCCGACTACCCCTTCACGACCCTGCATCCGAATCTGGGTGTGGTGCGCGTCGCGCCGGAGAAGAGTTTCGTCGTCGCCGACATCCCCGGCCTGATCGAGGGCGCGTCCGAAGGTGCCGGTCTGGGTCATCAGTTCCTGCGGCATCTGCAGCGCACCCGCCTGCTGCTGCATGTGGTCGACCTGGCGCCTTTCGATCCCGAGGTCGATCCGGTCGTTGAGGCCAAGGCCATCGTCAACGAGTTGAAGAAGTACGACGAATCGCTCTACAACAAGCCGCGCTGGCTGGTGCTGAACAAGCTGGATATGGTGCCCGAAGACGAGCGTGCCAAGCGCGTGAAGGACTTCGTCAAGCGCTACAAATGGAAGGGTCCGGTGTTCGAGATCTCGGCGCTGACCCGCGAGGGCTGCCAGCCTTTGATCCACGCGATCTATGACCATGTGGCGGCCGAGCAGCGCGTCATCGTCGAGCCGGATATCCGCTTCACGCCGGCGGAGGGTGGCGAGCAGGAGCAGGCATGAGCGGCCATGCGCTGAAGGACGCGCGCCGCATCGTCGTCAAGGTCGGCTCCAGCCTGGTCACCAATGAGGGCCGTGGTGTCGACGCCGAAGCCATCGGCAACTGGTGCCGGCAGCTGGCCGCGCTGGCGGGCCAGGGGCGCGAACTGGTGATGGTGTCCAGCGGCGCCATCGCCGAAGGCATGAAGCGCCTGGGCTGGGCCACCCGACCCAAGGAGATCCACGAACTGCAGGCTGCGGCCGCCGTCGGTCAGATGGGACTGGCCCAGATGTACGAGACCAAGCTGCGCGAGCAGGGCATGGGTAGTGCCCAGGTCTTGCTGACGCATGCCGACCTGGCCGACCGCGAACGCTATCTGAACGCGCGTTCGACCCTGCTGACCCTGCTGCAGCACCGCGTGCTGCCGGTCATCAACGAGAACGACACCGTCGTCAACGACGAGATCAAGTTCGGTGACAACGACACCTTGGGGGCCCTGGTGGCCAATCTGGTCGAGGCCGATGCGCTGGTGATACTGACCGATCAGAAGGGCCTGTACTCGGCCGACCCGCGCAAGGATCCGAATGCCCGCTTCATCGACGAGGCCGTGGCCGGTACGCCCGAGCTGGAGCTGATGGCCGGCGGTGCCGGCTCATCGCTGGGCCGCGGCGGCATGATCACCAAGATCCTGGCTGCCAAGCGCGCGGCCGGCTCGGGCGCCAGCACCGTGATTGCCTGGGGTCGCGAGCCCGATGTGCTGCTGCGCCTGGCCGCAGGCGAGGCCATAGGCACGGCCCTGCTGGCCAGCACGCCGAAGCTGGCGGCGCGCAAGCAGTGGATGGTGGACCATCTGCAGATGCGCGGCGCTGTCACGGTGGATGCCGGTGCGGCGCTCAAGCTGCGCGAGGCCGGCAAGAGCCTGTTGCCCATCGGTGTCGTCGAGGTGCAGGGCGAATTCCATCGGGGCGATGTGATCGCGGTGCGCGATCCGGCCGGGCAGGAGCTGGCCCGCGGCCTGACCAACTACTCCAGCGCCGAGGCGCGCCTGATCGCGCGCAAGGCCTCCGGTGAGTTCGAGCGCCTGCTCGGCTATGCCGCCGAGCCGGAGCTGATCCACCGGGACAATCTGGTGCTGGTCTGACAGCAGCGGGGCTTCAGTCGCCCTCGGTGCTGGTCTCCGGCGGCGGGGCGCAAGGGTCGGGCTGGGCGGCCGGGCCCGAATCGCGATGCTGCGGCCGCATGCCCGCGCGCAGATAGCGGTTGTGGTGGTTGATACGCGGCAGATAGCGGGCCAGCTCGGTCAGCGCCATCTGGTAGACGCCGCGCTTGAACTCGATCACGGCTTCCAGCGGCACCCAGTAGTCATTCCAACGCCAGGCATCGAACTCCGGATGGTCGGTGGCGCGCAGATTCATATCGCAGTCGCGACCCATCAGCTGCAGCAGAAACCAGATCTGCTTTTGCCCGCGATAGTGGCCGCGCGCATCGCGGCGGATGAAGTGCTCGGGCACCTCGTAGCGCAGCCAGTCGCGGGTGCGCGCGACGATACGCACATGGTCGGGCAGCAGCCCCACTTCCTCGTGGAGCTCTCGAAACATCGCCTGCTCAGGCGTCTCACCATGCTTGATGCCCCCTTGCGGGAACTGCCAGGAATGGGTGCGGATGCGCTTGCCCCAGAACACTTCATTCCTGTGGTTGAGCAGGATGATGCCGACGTTGGGCCGGAAGCCTTCACGGTCGAGCATAATCAACCTCAAATCTTTAGTTAGATCGATTATTGCATTGGGCCGCCCTCCGGGCATTACCCTCGCTAACCCTCACACCTTTTGACTCTGCTTGGCCTCGGGCCAGGCCCCGCTCTTGCCATGAAAGCCAGCCAGTTCTTTGTCTCGACCTTGAAAGAAGCGCCCGCCGATGCCGAGGTCGTCAGCCACAAGCTGATGATGCGCGCCGGCATGATCAAGCGACTCGGCGCCGGCATCTACAACTACATGCCGATGGGGCTGCGGGTGATCCGCAAGGTCGAGGGCATCATCCGCGAGGAGATGAACCGCGCCGGCGCGGTCGAGCTGCTGATGCCGGTGGTCCAGCCGGCCGAGCTGTGGCAGGAGACCGGCCGCTTCGACAAGATGGGCCCCGAGCTGCTGCGCGTGAAGGATCGCCATGATCGCGACTTCATCATCCAGCCGACCAGCGAAGAGGTGATCACCGATATCGCCCGCCAGGAGCTGCGCAGCTACAAGCAGCTGCCGAAGAATTTCTATCACATCCAGACCAAGTTCCGCGACGAGCGCCGCCCGCGCTTCGGCATCATGCGGGGTCGCGAGTTCACGATGAAGGACGCCTACTCCTTCGACCGCGATGTCGAGTCGGCCGGCCGCAGCTACGAGACCATGTACGGCGCCTACTGCAAGATCTTTGATCGCCTGGGCCTGCAGTACCGTGCCGTGGCGGCCGATACCGGCGCCATCGGCGGCGACCGTTCGCACGAGTTCCAGGTCATTGCCGATACCGGCGAAGACGCCATCGTCTACTGCCCGACCAGCGACTTCGCGGCCAATATCGAGCTGGCCGAGGCCGTGGCCTTGCTGGCCGCACGTGGCGCGGCCACCCAGCCGCTGAGCAAGACGCCGACGCCGGGCAAGAGCACCTGCGCCGACGTGGCCGAGCTGCTGGCCTTGCCGCTGGCGCAGACCGTCAAGTCCCTGGTGCTGGCCACCGACGAACTGGACGACAAGGGCGACATCAAGAAGTCCACTGTTTGGCTGCTGCTGCTGCGCGGCGATCACGACTTGAACGAGGTCAAGGCCGGCAAGCTCGAGGGCATGAAGGCCGGTTTCCGGTTCGCCACCGTGGCCGAGATCGAGGAGCACTTCGGCTGCAAGCCCGGCTATCTGGGCCCGATCGGCTTGAAGAAGCCGGTCAAGATCGTCGCCGACCGCACCGTCGCCCATATGGCCGACTTCGTCTGCGGCGCCAACGAGGCCGACTTCCACTACACCGGTGCCAACTGGGGCCGCGACCTGCCCGAGCCCGATCTGGTGGCCGATATCCGCAATGTCGTGGTCGGTGACCCGTCACCGGATGGCCAGGGTGTGCTGGCCATCCAGCGCGGCATCGAGGTCGGCCATGTGTTCTATCTGGGCACCAAATACTCGCTGGCGATGAACGCCAACTACCTCGACGAGACCGGCAAGCCCAAGCCGATGGAGATGGGCTGCTACGGCATCGGCGTGACCCGCATCCTGGGCGCGGCCATCGAGCAGAACCATGATGAGCGCGGCATCATCTGGCCGGATTCGATCGCCCCGTTCACCGTCGTCCTCTGCCCGATCGGCATGGATCGCAGCGAGGAGGTCAAGGCCGCCGCGACGCAGCTGCATGATGAACTGCAAGCGCTCGGTGTCGATGTGCTGCTGGATGACCGTGGCGAGCGCCCGGGTGCGATGTTTGCCGACTGGGAACTGGTCGGCGTGCCGCATCGTGTGGTGCTGTCGGATCGCGGGCTCAAGGAGGGGCAGGTCGAATACCAGGGCCGCCGCGATGCCGAGGCCACGAAGCTGGCGCTGAGCGAGGTGCTCGGCCATCTGAAGGGCAAGCTCAAGCTTTGAGCGAGCTGCATCGACGCGCTCTGCTGCTGGGCGCGCTGCTGGCGCTGCCCGGCGGGCGGGCGCTGGCGGGTGCCCAGGTCGAGGAACCGCTGGCCGATGCGGTGCGCTCGGCCTTGTCGGCGGCCATCGCCAACAGCGCGCCGCCCAAGCCTCGTTTCGAGCGGGTCGAGGACCGGCTGGCCTATCTGCGCTGGCTGGGCGAAATGAGCGAGCGGCTCAAGCGCCGGCTCTCGGAGAGCCTGACCCGCATCGAGTTTCTCGAGACCCTGTGGTACGAGAGCAAGCGTGCGGGGCTGGATCCGGCCCTGGTGCTGGGGCTGGTGCAGGTCGAGAGCGGCTTCCGCAAATACGCGATCAGCTCGGCCGGTGCGCGCGGCTACATGCAGATCATGCCCTTCTGGGCGCGCCTGATCGGCGATGGCCAGGCCTCCCGGCTCTTCCATATGCAGACCAATCTGCGCTTCGGCTGCGTGATCCTGCGCCACTATCTGGACCGCGAGCGCGGCGATATGTTTCTGGCGCTGGGCCGCTACAACGGCAGCCGTGGCCGGGCCGAATACCCGAACGCGGTGTTTGGCAACCGCAAGCGCTGGTTGATGCCCGGGGAAGTCTAGGCCTTCAGCCCCGTCCAGGCCTTGGGCGTGGCGCCGGCCACGCCGGCCAGCTCCAGCACCCGCTCTGCGCTTTCGTTCACCAATTCCTCGATGCTTTGCGGGTGGTGATAGAAGGCCGGCAGCGGCGGGAAGACGATGCCGCCCATCTCGGTGACGGCCGTCATATTGCGCAGATGCGCTAGGTTGAAGGGCGTCTCGCGCACCATCAGGATCAGGCGGCGGCGCTCCTTGAGTGTCACATCGGCGGCGCGCGTCAGCAGATTGTCGCCAAAGCCATGGGCGATGGCCGCCAGGCTCTTCATCGAGCAGGGGGCGATCACCATCGCGGCCGTGGCGAAGCTACCGCTGGCCACGCAAGCGCCGACATCGCCCGGCGCATAGGAGAAGGAGGCCTCGGCCTCCAGCGCCTTGCGGTCCAGCCCGAGCTCATGGTGCACATTGAGCACGCCGGCGGGCGTGACGATCAGATGCGTCTCCAGGCCCAGCTCTCGGCCGCGGCGCAGCAGTCGCAGCCCGTAGGCCGCGCCGGTGGCGCCGGTGATACCGACGACCAGCCTCTGCCCGATCATTGTGCGGGCGTCAGCACCTGCTGCAGCTCGCCGGCCTGGTACATCTCCATCATGATGTCCGAGCCGCCGACGAACTCGCCGTTGACATAGAGCTGCGGGATGGTCGGCCAGTTGGCATAGTCCTTGATGCCCTGGCGCACGGCCTCGTCCTCCAGCACATTGAAGGTCTTCAGATCGCTGACACCGCAGGCCTTCAGGATCTGGATCGCGCGGCCCGAGAAGCCGCACATCGGGAACTGCGCCGTGCCCTTCATGAACAGCACGACCCGGTTGTTCTTGACCAAGTCGTCAATGCGTTGCTGTACGTCGCTCATATCGTCTCGCCTGAAGTGGTGGAAAGCGCGCCGGCTCCGAGCCGGCGCATGCTGCCTATTATCGGCGAGGGCCGCGATGCCTGCCGGCCCGAGGCTTTGCCTGCTCAGTAGCTGTAGCTCAGGCCCAGTTGCAGCACGGGCCGCAAGCGCATGTCCATCAGCAGGTCTTCCAGGCTCTGCGAGCCCTGCGAGCTGCGGCCCAGGCGCAGCTCATCGCGAGGACTTGACTTGGTCAGCCCGAGATCGGCGCTGAAGCCCCAGCCGCCACGCAGCGACTGGCCGGTGTAGCCGATGCCCAGGTAGGAGCGGGCATGGCCGGGATCGATGCCGGGGGGTAGCGCGCCGCCGAACAGGCTGACGCTGCGCTGGCCCACAGCCAGGCTCTGGCCCAGGCCGAGCGAGCTGTGGCCCAGCGCCAGGCCGCCGCTGCTTTGCGACAGCGTCGGCGAACCCATCAGCAGGCCGCCGGTGGCGCGCAGGCCGCCCTGGGTGTGGGGGCCCAGCAGCGATCCGGTCAGGTAGTAGTCGCCCAGCAGATTGGCGCTGAGCACCCGCGAACTCCCGCTCAGGCTGTCCAGCTGGCTCAGCTGGACGCGGGTCTGCCAACGCAAGGAGCCCATCTCGGGGACCTTGATCTTCAGGCCTTCAGCATGGGCGGAAGCGCCGGCCATCAGCAGCAGGGCCAATGGCAGCATCAGCCAGCGCGGGTTCGCGGCAAGGACATGGGCGACGGTACTCATGGCGACCTCCTCGTAAGCTGGCGCCTGAGGTCCAGGCGCAACTGATGCTAACCCGGTCGGCGCAAGTCTGCAGACCGAACTGAGGCGCTATGGGCCGGCAAATGTGGCTTTTTGGACAGTGTCAGTCCGGCCAGCGCCCGCCGCTGACCCGGGGCTGGCCGCCGAGGTCGCGACGGCACTCGATCCGCTCGAAACCGCGGGTCGCCAAGGCCTGGCCGACCGCCTCGGCCTGGTCGTAGCCATGCTCCAGCAAGAGCCAGGCACCGGGCCGCAGATGCCCGGGCGCACCGGTGATCAGGGCCTGCAGCGCCGACAGGCCGTCGCCACCGGGCGTCAGCGCGCCCAGCGGTTCGTGACGCAGCGCCGGCAGATGCGGGTCGGCGCCGGCGATATAGGGCGGGTTGCTGACGATCAGGTCGAAGCGGCGGCCGGCCAGCGGCTGCCACCAGTCGCCCTGGCAGAAATCGACGGCCTGGCCCAGGGCCTGGGCATTGGCGCGGGCGACGGCCAAGGCGCCGGCGCTGAGATCGACCGCCGTGACGCGGGCCTGCGGGTGTCGGTGCTTGAGCGCCAGCGCGATCGCGCCGCTGCCGGTGCCCAGGTCGACCAGCTCCGGCTGCGCCAGCGCGCCGGCCTGCAGCAACTCCAGCGCCCAATCCACCAGCACCTCGGTATCGGGCCGGGGCACCAGCGTGTCGGCATTGACCCGCAGCCGCAGGCCATGGAACTCCTTGTGCCCGCTCAGATAGGCCAGCGGCACCCCCTGCAGGCGCTGCGCCAGCCAGTCCTCGAATCGACAGGCCTGCTCCGCGCTCAGCAGGTCCTGGTCGTGCGTGATCAGCCAGGCGCGGTCGCGGTCCAGCAACTCGGCGAGCAGCAGCTGCGCCTCGAGCCTATCCAGCCCGCGCTCACGCGCGCGGGTCAGCGCGGCGGCCACGCCCAGGCTCACCGGCCGCCCTCCAGGCTGGCCAGTTGCTCGGCCGCCTGAGCCGCTTGCAGGCCCTGGAAGACGTCGTCCAGATCGCCGTTCATGATGGCGTCCAGCTTGTAGAGCGTCAGATTGATGCGGTGGTCGGTCAGCCGGCCTTGCGGGAAGTTGTAGGTGCGGATGCGATCGCTGCGGTCGCCCGAGCCGATCAGGCTCTTGCGCTGGGCGGCCTCCTTGGCGGCGCGCTCGTTCTTGTCTTTGTCGCGCAGCCGGGCGGCCAGCACGGCCATGGCCTTGGCCTTGTTGCGGTGCTGGCTGCGGTCGTCCTGGCACTCGGCCACCAGACCGGTGGGTAGATGGGTGATGCGGATCGCGCTGTCGGTCTTGTTGACGTGCTGGCCGCCGGCGCCGCTGGCGCGGAAGGTATCGATGCGCAGCTCGGCCGGGTTCAGCTGGATCTCCTCGGCCTCGTCGGGCTCGGGCATCACAGCCACGGTGCAGGCGCTGGTATGGATGCGGCCCTGGCTTTCGGTGGCCGGCACGCGCTGCACGCGATGGCCGCCGGACTCGAACTTCAGCCGGCCATAGACCTGCTCGCCCTCGATGCGCACGACCAATTCCTTGTAGCCGCCCAGGTCGGAGTCGCTGGCCGACAGGATCTCGGTCTTCCAGCCCTGGCGCTCGGCAAAGCGCAGATACATGCGGGCCAGATCGCCGGCAAAGAGGGCCGACTCGTCGCCGCCGGTGCCGGCGCGGATTTCCAGAAAGGCTGGGCGCTCGTCGTCCGGGTCCTTGGGCAGCAGGGCCAGTTGCAGGGTCTCGTGCAGGCGGGCGATGTCGGCCTCGGCCGCCGCGATTTCCTCGCGCGCCATCTCCGCCATATCCGCGTCGGCCAGCATCTCGTGTGCCGTCGCCAGGTCGGCTTCGCGCTGCTGGTACTGGCGATAGTGGCCGACCAGGGTCGAAGCCTCGGACTGTTCCTTGCTCAGCGCGCGGTAGCGCTTCATGTCAGCGGCGACCGAGCCCTCGGCCAGGATGGTGTCCAGCTCGCTCAGGCGATAGGCGAGTCGTTCGAATTGCTGGCGCAGCGAGTCTTTCATTGGGGGAGGGCAGTGGAGCTGAAGGGCCGGCAGCGGCTGCCGGGGCGGGCTTCAGGACCGCTAATGCTCGGCCGATGAGTCGAAACTGCCGCGCGGGCTGCTGCGCAGGAACAGGCGCGAAACGGTCTGCGCCAGCTGCACGCGCTGCTCGCCGTCGCTGGCATGCAGCTCGGCCAGCGCGCCATGCAGCATCTTCTGGGTCAGGCCACGCGACAGCGCTTCCAGCACCGCGTCGACATCCTCGCCGCGCGCCAGCAGCTTGCGGGCCCGCGCGATTTCATGGGCGCGCCACTCGTCGGTCTGCGCGTTCAGGGCCTGGATCAGCGGCACCGTGTGGCGCTGACCCAGCCAGTGGACAAAGCTCTGCACGCCGCTCTCAATGATGGCTTCGGCCTGCTGGACGGCGGCCTGGCGCTTCTCGCCGGCGCTCTGCACCAGGGTCGAGAGATCGTCCACCGTGTAGAGGTAGACATCGTCCAGCTGCGCGACCTCGGGCTCGATATCGCGCGGCACGGCCAGGTCGACCATGAACATCGGCCGGTGCTTGCGGGCCTTCAGCGCGCGCTCGACGGCGCCCAGGCCGATCAGCGGCAGGCTGGAGGCGGTGCAGGAAATCACCGCATCGAATTCGTGCAGACGCTGCGGCAGATCGGCCAGCCGGATCGCCTCGGCGCTCAGATGGCCGGCCAGTTTCTCGCCGCGCTCCAGCGTGCGGTTGGCCACGGCCATGGCCTTGGGTGCCTTGGCGGCGAAATGGGTGGCCACCAGTTCGATCATCTCGCCGGCGCCGACGAACAGCACCTTGATCTTGCTCAGATCCTCGAACAGCTGCGAGGCCAGGCGCACCGAGGCGGCCGCCATGCTGATCGAGTGTGCGCCGATCTCGGTGGAACTGCGCACCTCCTTGGCGACCGAGAAGCTGCGCTGGAACAGCTGGTGCAGCGTGCTGCCCAGGGTGCCGGCCTGGTCGGCCTCGCGCACCGCCTGCTTGAGCTGGCCGAGGATTTGCGGCTCGCCCAGCACCATCGAGTCCAGCCCGCTGGCAACGCGGAAGGCATGGCGCGCGGCGGCGCCGCCTTCCATCACATAAGCATGGTCCAGCAGCGCATTGCTGCCGACACCGCCGACCCGTGCCAGCCAGTCAACGGCCGGCTGCACCATCGCGGCACTACCGGCCACATAGAGCTCGGTACGGTTGCAGGTGGAAAGCAGGGCAGCCTCGGGGCCGGCCGCCGTCTTGCGCGTCTGCCCGCTCTGCAGCTGATCCTTGAAGCCCAGCAAGGTAGGGGCCAGTTGTTCGAGCGAGAACGCAAAACGTCCACGCAGATCCAGCGGCGCGGAGTTGTGATTCAGACCAAGGGCGAACACGCTCATGACGGGATTATAAAATTCGGCGTTCGGCTGTGCCCCGGCGGGGCTGTTATGGGGCGCACATGCGATTGATGCGCATCAATTCCAGGCCACTTTTTCTTCTCTACTCTTTGGCAAGCCGAGGCATATGAATCTGCTGGACGTTGTATGGCACCTGGGCAACTTCCTCGCGCCCGCCTGGTTTGTCGCCGCCCTGACGGCGCTGGGGCTCAAGCTGCTGTGGCGCCGCGAACTCAAGGCCCTGGCCTGGCGCCGCCTGGCGCTGTGGGGGGCGTTGGGCGGTTGCCTGGGTCTGGTCGCGGCCCTGCTGCTATTGGGCCGGGACGGCAAGATGCTCGGCTATGGCTTGATGATCGTCTGCATTGCGCTGCCGCAATGGGGGCTCAGCCTTAAGCGTTGATCGGGCGCTGATCAGGCGCTGGCGTCCTCGGTGATCAGGACCTCGGCGCGCAGCGAATGCGCAAAGGCCTGGGTGATGCGCACATCGATCAGCTGATTCATCAGCCGCGGCGCGCCCTTGAAGTTGACGATGCGGTTGCACTCGGTGCGGCCCATCAGTTCGGTTGGGTCCTTGCGGGCATTGCCGGTCACGAGAATGCGCTGGGTCGAGCCGACCATGGTCTCGCTGATCCTGACGGCGTTGGCCTCGATCACGGCCTGCAGCTCCTGCAGGCGGCGGACCTTGACCTCGTAAGGCGTCGTGTCCTCCAGCGCGGCGGCCGGCGTGCCGGGGCGCGGGCTGAAGATGAAGCTGAACGAGGCATCGAAGCCGACCTCGTGCACCAGCTTCATCAGCTTGGCATGGTCGTCCTCGGTCTCGCCGGGGAAGCCGACGATGAAATCGCTGGCGATGCGGATGTCCGGCCGGATCGCGCGCAGCTTGCGAATCGTGCTCTTGAACTCCAGCGCGGTATAGCCGCGCTTCATCGCCATCAGGATGCGGTCGCTGCCATGCTGGACCGGCAGGTGCAGATGGTTCACGAGCTGCGGCACCTTGGCATAGGCCTCGACCAGGCGCTGGCTGAACTCGTTCGGATGGCTGGTAGTGAAGCGCAGGCGCTGGATGCCGGGGATCTCGGCCGCGTATTCGAGCAGCAGGGCTAGGTCGGCGTATTCGCTGGTGTCGCCCATCTTGCCGCGATAGGCATTGACGTTCTGACCCAGCAGATTGATTTCCATCACGCCTTGGTCGGCCAAGCCGGCGATCTCGGTCAGCACATCCTCGAAGGGGCGCGAGACCTCCTCACCGCGGGTGTAGGGCACGACGCAGTAAGAGCAGTACTTGGAGCAGCCTTCCATGATGGAGACGAAGGCGCTGGCGCCCTCGACCTTGGCCGGCGGCAGATTGTCGAACTTCTCGATCTCGGGAAAGCTGATGTCGACCTGCGGGCGGCGCTGCTCGCGGCGGGCCTCCAGCATCTGGGGCAGGCGGTGCAGGGTCTGCGGGCCGAACACCACATCGACATAAGGCGCGCGCTCGATGATGGCCGCACCTTCCTGCGAGGCGACGCAGCCACCGACGCCGATCAGCACACCTTTCTCCTTCAGGTGCTTGACCCGGCCCAGATCGCTGAACACCTTCTCCTGTGCCTTCTCGCGCACCGAGCAGGTGTTGAACAGGATCAGATCGGCCTGCTCGACGTCCTTGGTCTCCTCATAGCCCTGGGCCGCGCCCAGCACATCAGCCATCTTGCCCGAGTCGTACTCGTTCATCTGGCAGCCGAAGGTCTTGATGAATACTTTCTTGCTCATGGCGGCCTCTCTCAGCGCTTGGTCCAGGTCTGTGTGGCCGGCTCGAAGGCCCAGCTCGCGGCTTCTTGCGGCGTGCGGGGCCAGGTCTTGTTGGCCAGCTCGGCCGGGTTCAGCACCCAGACGTCCATCAACATGCCCGACGAAGGCTCGATCGTGTAGTGCACGATGAGCTTCTGGCCGGCGACGCTGGCGGGTTGCAGCAGCAGATGGGTGTCGCTGCGCAGACGGGCACCGGGCGCCAGGCGGGCGGGCTGGCCGTTCAGGCTGACCTGAGGTGTTTGCAAAACCACCAGCTCGCCGCGCAGCGCCTGCACGGGGAAGGGTCGGTGCACCTGGGCCTGGGCCGAGATGCAGACGGTGCTGGCCGCGAAGGCAAGAAGAGCACAGCGGTACATGGTATGTGTCCAGTGGCTGCGTTGATCGGATAAAGCAAAACGGCCCGAGGGTTGCTCGGGCCGTTCACTTATTTTGGTGGCGCTTCAGGGATTCGAACCCCGGACCTGCGGATTATGATTCCGTCGCTCTAACCGGCTGAGCTAAAGCGCCTCAAGCCCGCCATTCTAGCGAGCTTTTGGGAGACAATGCAAGCCCCTCCCGGCATGTTTTTAAAAAATGTGCCTTGCTCTCTAGAGAAGCGTATCGATGTTCAGTTTCTTCAAGAAGAAGGTTGGTTCCGCGCCGGCGCCGGCCGAGGCACCTGTAGTGGCAGTGAATGTGGCGGTGGACGTGGTGGCCGAGCCCGTTGTTGTGCCGCCCCCCGCTGAAGCGCCGCGCAAGAGCTGGCTGGACAAGCTGCGCCAGGGTCTGCGCAAGACCGGCTCCAGCATCGCCCAGGTCTTCACTGGCACGCAGATCGATGACGCGCTGTACGAGGAGCTGGAGGCTGCGCTCTTGATGGCCGATGCCGGCGTCAAGGCCACCGACTTTCTGCTCGAGGATCTGAAGCGCCGCGTCAAGGAGGCCAAGGCCGCCGATCCGGCCGCCGTGCGCGGCCTGCTGATTGAGGCGTTGACCGATCTGCTGCGGCCGCTGGAGAAGCCGCTGGCGGTGGGTCAGCACAGCCCGACCGTGATGATGGTGGTCGGCGTCAATGGCGCCGGCAAGACCACCAGCATCGGCAAGCTGACCCGCCATCTGGCCGACGCCAATGCCAAGGTGCTGCTGGCCGCGGCCGATACCTTCCGCGCGGCGGCGCGCGAGCAGCTGTCGGTCTGGGCCGACCGGGCCCAGGTCGAGATCGTCAGCCAGGAGGGCGGCGACCCCTCGGCCGTGACCTTCGATGCGGTGGTGGCCGGCCGTGCACGCGGCTGTGATGTGGTGCTGGCCGACACCGCCGGCCGCCTGCCGACCCAGCTGCATCTGATGGAGGAGCTCAAGAAGATCAAGCGCACCATCACCAAGGCCCAGGCCGACGCGCCGCACGAAATCCTGCTGGTCGTTGACGGCAATACCGGCCAGAACGCGCTGAGCCAGGTCAAGTCCTTCGACGATGCGCTGGGCCTGACCGGCCTGATCGTCACCAAGCTCGATGGCACGGCCAAGGGCGGGGTGCTGGCGGCGATCGCGCGCGAGCGCGCCATCCCGGTCTATTTCATCGGCGTGGGCGAGAAGCTGGAAGACCTGCAGACCTTTGATGCGGCGGAGTTTGCCCAGGCCCTGCTGGCCTGAGCTCCACTTCCAGGCCGGCCTGCAGCTGCGCGAACTCGCGCGCCAGCCAGTCGGCAAATGCCCGCAGCGGCGCCGCGTCCAGGCGGGCCGGGCTGAGCAGCAGCCGGTACCCATAGCCGGAGTCCAGCGCGGGTGTGTTCGCGCGCAGCAGCCGGCCGCGCTGCAAGTCCTCATGGGCGAGCGCATAGGGCGCCAGCGCGACGCCCAGCCCGGCCGCAGCCGCCTGCACCAGCAGGCCACCATGGCTGTAGGCGCGCGAGAAATCCAGATGGCGAGTCGGCAGGCCCAGCGATGTCAGCAGGCTTAACCAGGCGTCCGGTTCGCCCTCGTGCAGCAGCGGCTGGCGCAGCAGCGCGGCCAACTCGGCCTGCGGGCCGGCCAGGGCCGGGCTGTAGACAGCGACCAGGCGTTCGGCGTAGATGAAGCTGTCCGGGGCGCTGCCTTCCAGGCTTTGGTAGCGCAGCGCCAGATCGCAACCACCGCCGGCCAGATCGGCCAGCTGATCGCTGGCTTCGAGGCGGACATCCAGGGCCGGATGCTGCGCGGTGAAGCCATGCAGCCGCGGCACCAGCCACTTCATCGCCAGCGAATGCGTGGTCGAGACGCGCAGCAGATGCGGGTCCTGGGCCAGGCGCAGTGCCGCCACCTGGGCGCGCAGCTCGGCCAGCGAGCGCCTCACCGTGGCCGCCAGCTCGCGGCCGGCCGGCGTGATCGCGACGTGACGCGGATGCCGTACGAACAGGGCCAACCCCAGCGCCTGCTCCAACTGCTTGATCTGTTGGCTCAGGGCGGCCGGGGTCTTGTGCAGCTCGGCGGCGGCCGCGCGAAAGCCGCCATGGCGGGCCGCCGCTTCGAAGTCGATCAGGCCGGCGAGGCTGGAGAGTTCGGCTGCAGGCATCGTGAGGGCAGGAATTTCTGAGTCTCAGGGCCAGGCATTCTCGCTTTCGTGCGGCTGATATCAAGGGAAAACTTCGGTCATCTACAACTTTCCAGGTTTTCCATGAGTCAATCCATCTTGGTCATCGGCGGTACACGCTATTTCGGCATCCGCCTGGTCGAGGCACTGCTGGCGGCCGGTCACCGGGTCACGCTGGCAACCCGTGGCCGCGCGGCCGACCCCTTTGGCACGCGGCTGCGACGCCTGCGGGTGGACCGGCGCGACGCGGCGGCGATGCGCGCCGTCTTCGATCAGGGCGCGCGCTACGACCTGGTCTATGACCAGATGTGCTACAGCCCGGGCGATGCCGCGATCGCGATCGACTGCTTCGGCGGGCGGGTCGGGCGCTATCTGATGACCTCGACGATAGAAACCTATGACGCGCTGCATGGCCGGGTCCTGCGGCCTTACCGCGAGGCCGACCTGGATCTGGCCGCTGAGCCCATCGATACGGCGTTGCCCTGGACCGATCCGGTCTTTGCCGAGCGCCACTACGGCCGCGGCAAGCGCCAGGCCGAGGCGCTGCTGGCCCGCAGCGGGGCCCGCCTGCCCTGGGCCAGCCTGCGGGTGGGGCATGTGCTGGGTGGGTCGGAGGATTTCACCGGCCGGCTGCGCCAGCATGTCGAGCTGGTGTGGCGCGGCGACGCGCCGCTGCGCCATGCGGCGGCGGCCGGGCTCAGCTCCTTCATCGATGTGCCGGGCGTGGTTGATGTCCTGCTGTGGGCCGGCAGCCAGGATTTCAGGGGGCCGGTCAATGTGGCGGGCGAGGGCTTGTTATCGGCGCCGCTGCTGCAGCAGCGCATCGCGCGCCGGCTCGGGCGGCCGGTGCTGGCCCAGCCGCAGGCAGCGCCGGGGCCACTGGCGTTTGACTACGCCGCTCCGCACGTGATGGACACCGACCGGGCGCGCGCGCTGGGCTGGACCTTCGGGCATAGCGATGCCTGGCTGGATGCCTTGATCGACGCGCATGCCGAGGTGCTGGCGCGCGAGGAGCACGACCATGCTCGCGCCTGAGACCCTGTTTGCCTTCATCTCGGCGGCGCTGCTGGTGATTGCGGTGCCGGGGCCGGCGATGCTGATGGTGCTGGGCCAGCTGCGCCATTCGCGCGTGCGGGCCGTGGCGGCGGTGGCCGGGCTGGTGGTCGGCGATCTG
This sequence comes from Paucibacter sp. XJ19-41, assembly GCF_028462495.1. Taxonomy (NCBI): domain Bacteria; kingdom Pseudomonadati; phylum Pseudomonadota; class Betaproteobacteria; order Burkholderiales; family Sphaerotilaceae; genus Roseateles; species Paucibacter sp. XJ19-41. The sequence goes on along the minus strand of NZ_JAQOWX010000072.1, from coordinate 408 downwards.
CTGCTGATCTCGGCGGCCGGCCTGGGTCTGGCGACCCTGTTGCGCCAATGGCCGCTGTTGCTGACGGTGCTGCGCTGGGCCGGCGCGGCCTATGTGGGCTGGATGGGCTGGGCCATGCTGCGCGCCGCGCCCGCAGCGGTGGCGGCGCCCGCCGCCGGCGGCTTTCGCGCGGCTCTGCTGCTGACCCTGATCAATCCGAAGCCGGTGCTGTTCTTCGCAGCCTTTTTCCCGTTGTTCCTCGGCGCGGGGCCGCAGCCCTGGCTGCTTGGCTTTCTGGGCCTGGGCCTGCTGTTCGAGCTGCTGAACATCGGCTTCTACGCACTGCTGATTGCCGCCGCCGGACTGCTGGGCGCACGGCTCGGCGGGGCCGGGCGGGGCGCGGGCCTGTGGCTGCAGCGCGGCGGTGGC
>NZ_JAQOWX010000071.1:0-30267 GCF_028462495.1 Paucibacter sp. XJ19-41 | reverse complement strand
TCCTTGCCGATGCCGTCGCCGGGGATCACGGCGATCTTGTAGGTCTTCATGGGTGTTCTCGTTCCGATTCAGGAGTGTTGTGCGGCCGCCGGCTGCTGCTCGTCGAGCCAGCCCTGGCGCAGCTCGGGCACCGAGCGGGCCAGCAACTCGTAATAGGGATGGTGCGGGCCGCGCTCATAGTCGGCGCGCGCCACCTGGGCCAGCTTGCGGCCGTGCTGCATCACGACGATCTCGTCGCAGACCGAGCGCACCGTGTGCAGGTCGTGGCTGATGAAGAGATAGGACAGTCCCAGCTCGCGGCGCAGCTCGGCGATCAGGTCCAGCACTGCGGCACCGACCACCGTGTCCAGCGCCGAGGTGACCTCGTCGCACAGGATCAGGTCGGGCTCGGCGGCCAGCGCACGCGCCAGATTGACGCGCTGCTTCTGCCCGCCCGACAGCCCGCCGGGCAGGCGCTGCGCGCTGGCGGCCGGCAGCTTGACCAGGTCCAGCAGCTCGGCGATGCGTTTTTGTAGCGCCGCACCGGTGAGACCTTTGTAGAACTGCAGCGGTCGGGCCAGGATGCGCTCGATGCTGTGGCTGGGGTTCAGCGCGGTATCGGCCATTTGGAACACAATCTGCACGCGGCGCAGCTCGTCCTTGCTGCGCTGGGCCAAACTGGGCGGCATGGCCTTGCCGTTGAACAGCATCTGGCCCTTGGCTGGAGCGATCAGGCCGGCGATGGCGCGCGCCAAGGTGGTCTTGCCTGAGCCCGACTCGCCGATCACGCCGATGGCCTGGCCGCGATACAGCTTCAGATGGATGTCTTCCAGGATCAGGATGGCCGGCTTGCCCTGCTTGTCGAGCGGACCGTAGCCGGCCGACAGGCCTCTGACCTCCAGCAGCGGCTGGTTGCTGCCGGCCTGGGCCGAGCACTGGCCACCCGCGCGCTCGCGCGGCTGCGCGGCGGCCAGCAGGCATTGGGTGTAGTCGTTGACCGGTGCGGTGATGATCTGCGCAGTGGCACCGATCTCGCGCATCGTGCCGTCGCGCAGCACCAGGATGTGGTCGGCCATCTGGGCCACGACGGCCAGGTCGTGGCTGACATAGACGGCGGTGGCACGGCGCTCGCGCACAACGCGGCGGAAGGCGCGCAGCACCTCGATCTGGGTGGTCACGTCCAGCGCCGTGGTTGGCTCGTCGAGTATTACCAGATCCGGGTCGCTGATCAGGGCCATGGCCGCCATCAGGCGCTGCAGCTGACCGCCGGAGACCTGGTGCGGATAGCGCGAGCCGATGGTGTCCGGATCGGGCAGTGCCAGCTCGCGGAACAGCTCGACGGCCTTGGCCTCGGCCGCAGCGCGCGGCATCAGCCGGTGGATCAGCGCCGGTTCGACCACCTGGTCCATGATGGTCCGCGAGGGGTTGAACGAGGCGGCCGCGCTCTGCGCGATATAGGCCACCGTGCGGCCGCGCAGCGCGCGCTGCTGCGGCTCGGACAGCGCCAGCACATCGGTGCTGCCTATCGTGATGCTGCCGCCGGCGATACGGCAGCCATGGCGCGCATAGCCCATCAGCGCCAGCGCGGTGGTGGTCTTGCCCGAGCCGGACTCGCCGATCAGGGCCAGCACCTCGCCCGGGGCGATGGTGAAACTGAGCTTGTCGACGATGGCGTGTTCGCCGCCGCTTCCGTCAATATTGGCTTTGTCGACGACGATGCGCAGATCGCGGACTGTGACTGGCGCGCCCATCAGTGCACCCCGCCTTCGCGAGCCGCACGGCCCGGCAGGTTGTCGATCAGCAGATTCACCGCGATGGTCAGACTGGCGATGGCCAGGGCCGGCGCGATGATGGCGGCGCCGCCGGTGGGCAGCGCACCGATGTTCTCGCGCACCAGCGAGCCCCAGTCGGCCGCCGGCGGCTGCACGCCCAGGCCCAGGAAGCTCAGCGAAGCCAGCAGCAGCACGACGTAGACAAAGCGCAGGCCCAGATCGGCCAGCATCGGGTTGACGATGTTCGGCAGGATCTCCTGCAGCATGATGTACAGGCGGCCTTCGCCGCGCGTGCGGGCCACCACCACATAGTCCATCGCGTTGATGTTGACGGCCAGCGAGCGGGCGATGCGGTAGGCACCGGGCACATAGATGATGGCCGCGGTCAGTATCAGCATCGGCAGCGAGGAGCCGAAGGCCGCGACCATGATCAGGGCCAGCATCTTCGACGGGATCGAGGTCAGCGTGTCGATGCCACGGCTCAAGGCGCCGTCCAGCCAGGGGGCGCTGGAGGCCGCCAGCAGGGCCAGCACGGTGCCGGTGCTGCTGGCAGCCAGCGTGGCCAGCAGGGCCACGCCGACCGTGTAGCGCGCGCCCTCGATCACGCGAGCCAGCATGTCGCGGCCCAGATAGTCGGTGCCCAGCCAGTGCTGGGCGCTGATGCCGGCGAACACATCGCCGGCGCCCATGTCGGCGCCGCCCTGGCCCATCAGGCTGGGGCCGATCAGGGCGGCCAGCAGCCAGGCCAGCAGCACGGCCAGGCCCAGGAGGCCGGGCCAGCTCATCGAAGGCAGCAGGCGGCGCCGCGCGCGCGGGGCGGCGGGTTCTGCCGTGGTGGGGGTCAGGGTGGACATGGGGTGGGCCTTGGTTCAGCGATGGCGAAGGCGGGGATTGGCGACGATGCTGCAGATATCGGCCAGGGTCACCAGCAGCAGGTAGACGGCGCAGAACAGCATCGCGCAGGTCTGCACCAGCGGCATATCGCGCTGGCTGACGCCGTCCACCATCAGGCTGGCGATGCCGGGGTAGTTGAAGATGGTTTCGACGATGATGACGCCGCCCAGCAGATAGGACATCGACAGCGCCACCGCATTGGCGATCGGACCGATCGCATTCGGCAGCGCATGGGCCAACACCATGCGGGTCGGCGAGGCGCCTTTGAGCCGCACCATCTCGATATAGGGTGCGCGCAGCTGGTCGACCACGGCGGCGCGTGTCATCCGCATCATCTGCGCCATCGTCACGCAGCACAGGCTCAGCACCGGCATCGCGAAGGCGCGCAGCATCTGGCCTATCGAGTCGACACTGCTGCTGTACGAGAGTGCCGGCAGCCAGCGCAGCTCGACCGCGAAGATCAGTACCGCCAGGGTCGCGACCAGAAACTCCGGCACCGAGACCACAGCCACCGCGCCCGAGCTGGCGAGGCGGTCGAACCAGGAGCCGCGCCACATCGCCGAGGCGATGCCCAGCGCCAGCGCCAGCGGCACGGCGATGGCGGCGGTGATCGCCGCCAGCTTGACCGAGTTCGGCAGCCGGCTGGAGATCATGTCGGCCACCGGCATATGGGTCACGATGGAGAGGCCGGGATTGCCGCTCACCATGCCCGAGAGCCAGGCCCAGTAACGCTGGTGGGCGGGCACGTTCAGCCCCATCTGCTCGCGCAGCGCGGCCAGCGATTCGGCCGTGGCCTCCTGGCCCAGCTGGGCCTGCGCCGCATCGCCGGGCAGCAGGGCCGTGATCGTGAACACGACCGCGGACACCACCAGCAGCGAGACCAGGGCCAGCGCCACGCGGTTGACGATGAGTCGCAGGATCAGCAGGTTCATGATGGCTTCAGGGGTGAGCGATCAATCAGGCGTCGAGCCAGACATGCTCGGCGAAGGAGTAGCCCATCAGCCCGCCCAGCGGGATCGGCGACAGGCCCTTGAGCTTGGCATTGTGGCCGTCGATGCTGGCCAGGAACAGCGGGATGCCGATGCCGGCGTCCTGATGGATCATGGTCTGCATATCGGCATACATCTGCTTGCGCTTGGCCAGATCGGTCTCGGCGCGGGCGCCGATCAAGAGCTGGTCGAACTTCTCATTCTTCCAGCGCGACTCGTTCCAGGCCGCGTCCGACTTGAACAGCAGGGTCAGCAGCGCGTCGGCGCTGGGGCGCGGGTTGATATTGCCGAAGCCCACCGGGCTGTTGAGCCAGTGGTTGGCCCAGTAGCCATCGGCCGGCATGCGCTTGACGTCCAGATTCAGGCCGACACGCTGCGCCGCCTGCTGCAGCACCAGAGCCGTCTCGACCGAGTACATCGCGGCCGGCGACACGACAACGGGGATAGCCGCGCTGCCCAGATTGGCCTTCTTCAGATGGAACCTGGCCTTCTCAGGGTCATAAGCGCGCTGCGGCAGACCGGCGAAGTGGAAGCGGTTGGTCGGGTCAATCGGCTGGTCGTTGGCGACCACGGCATGGCCCAGGGCGATAGACTTTTTCATCTGCTCGCGGTCGAACAGATGCTTCATCGCCAGCACGAAATCGGGGTTCGCGCCCGGGCCCATATCGCGGCGCATGATCAGGTCCGAGTACTGGCCCGACTGGGTCGCGAAAATCGCATAGCCGGGCGTGCTCTTGACGCGCTCGACCGAGCGGGGGTTGACCGCCGCGACCAGATCCAGATCGCCCGACAGCAGCGCGTTGACGCGGGCGCCCTCGTCGCCGATGCCGACGAACTCGATCTCGTCCAGATAGGGACGTCCGGGCTTCCAGTAGGCCTCGTTGCGCACCGCGACCGAGCGCACGCCGGGCTTGAACTCCTTGAGCTTGAAGGGGCCGGTGCCGATACCGGTCGTGAAGTCGGTCGTGCCGTCCTTGACGATCATGAAGTGGAAGGTGCCGAGGATCACCGGCAGGTCGGCATTGGGCGCGCTCAAGGTGATGGTCACCTCGTTGGCGCCGGTGGCCTTGACCGTGTCGATCTGGTCGGCCAGGGCCTTGGCCTTGGAGGCGGTGGCGGCGTCCTTGTGGCGGGCAATCGNCAAGGTGATGGTCACCTCGTTGGCGCCGGTGGCCTTGACCGTGTCGATCTGGTCGGCCAGGGCCTTGGCCTTGGAGGCGGTGGCGGCGTCCTTGTGGCGGGCAATCGAGAACACCACGTCGGCGGGCGTCAGCGCCTTGCCGTCATGGAAGACCACGCCCTTGCGCAGCTTGAAGACCCAGGTCTTGGCGTCCTTGGTCGCGAACTCCTCGGCCAGCGCCGGCTGCGGCGTCAGGCTGCCGTCCAGCGAGGTCAGGCCGTTGTAGAGCATGCAGCCGCGCGAATAGTCCGTCTGGTTGGACATCTTGGCCGGGTCCAGCGTGTCGGTGATCGCCCCGGTGGCGCCGGCCACCCGGATCTTGCCGCCGCGCTTGGGCGTCTGCGCATGGGCCGACAGTGCGGTGCCCGCCAGGCCGCCGGCCAGACCGGCCTGCATGCCGCCGGCCATCAGCATCGCGAGGATGTCGCGGCGCGTCGCGCCACGTTTGAGCGCATCCATCACACGGGTGCTTTCCTGGGGACCGATCAGGGTTTGCAGCTTCTTGCTCTCGTTCATGATTTTCTCCGGGGGGTGAAACGGACACGGGGCGGACGGGGACGAAATTTGCTCAGGACACCATGTCCTTGAGGCGGTAGTAAAGCCCTACCGCGGGCAAGAACCAGGGCGGGCCCAGATGGCCCGGGATCGCCGGCCAGGGCCGGTCGCGCCAGGGGTTGGCCGCGGCATTGCCCAGCATGGTCTCGGCCATGCGCTGACCCATATGCACCGACATCTGCGTGCCATGGCCGCTATAGCCCAGCGAGTAGTACAGGCCGTCGCGCTCGCCGGCATGCGGCAGGCGGTCCTGGCTCATGTCGACCAGGCCGCCCCAGCAGTAGTCGATGCGCACATCGGCCAGTTGCGGAAAGATCTCGGCCATGCCGCGACGCAGGATCTCGCCGCTCTTCTGGTCCGAGGTCGGGCTGGAGATCGCGAAGCGGGCCCGGCCGCCAAACACCAGGCGATGGTCCGGCGTCATGCGGAAATAGTGATGGATATTGGCCACCGTCACATAGGTGCGGCGGCCGGCCAGCAGAGCCTGGGCGCGCTCAAACCCGAGCGGTTCGGTCACGACGATGAAGCTGCCGATGCCGACGATGCGCCGGCGCAGCCAGCCAAAAGTCCCGTAGCCGCCATGCAGGGTCGCGCCGGTGGCCACCAGCACCTGCTTGGCGCGCACGGCCCCGCGCGGCGTGTGGACGATGTGCGCCTCGCTGAGGCCCTGGCGCTGCAGCTTCAGCACCGGACTGTTCAGATGGATCTGCGCGCCGCTGCGCTCGGCGGCCTGGGCCAGCCCGGCGGCGAAGCGGCCCATATGCATCTGCGCGCTCTTCTTCTGCAGCAGGCCGCCGACGAAGCGCTCGCTGGCCACCTCGTCGCGCACCCGGCGCGCGTCCAGCAGCTCCACATCGGGGTCGACCTCGCGCGCCAGCCGCTCGCAGCTGCGCGCCAGCGCCTCGTAGTGCGCCGGCTTGGTGGCCAGCTTGAGCTTGCCGTTGCGCTGGAAGTCGCAGGCTATCTGTTCCTCCTGCACCAGCCGCGCCACCGTATCGACCGCCGCATCGAACTCGCGGTACCAGGCGCGCGCCTTGTCAACGCCGTACTGCTCGGCCGCCGCCGCATAGTCGACCGCCAGGCCGTTGTTGACATGGCCGCCGTTGCGGCCCGAGGCTTCCTTGGCGACCCGGTCACAGGCTTCCAGCACCACGACATTTGCGCCGCGCTGGGCCAGGCTGCGCGCGGCCGACAGGCCGGTGAAGCCGCCGCCGACGATCACCACATCGGCGTTGGCCGGCAGCTCGGCCGCGGCCGGCGCAAAGGCCGGTGCCGAGTCGGTCCAGAAGGAATCGAGCTTCATGGCGGCTGGGGGGCTCAAAGACCGACCACGCCCGGTAGGCCGCCGATGTCCGCGATCTCCACATAGTTGTAGGCCGGATTGCCGGGGCCGTGACCGCGGTTCACGAAGACCTTGTTCCTGATGCCCAGGTCGTCGGCCGACATCAGGTCGTAGCGCAGGCTGGACGAGACATGCAGCAGGTCCTCGGGATTCGCGTTCAGCGAGTCCAGCATGTACTCGAAGGCCTTCAGGCGCGGCTTGTAGGCCTGGGCCTGCTGGGCCGTGTAGACGCGGTGGAAGGGCGCGCCGAGCAGGGCCACATTCTTCTGGATCTGGTTGTCCGAGGCGTTGGACAGGATCACCAGCGGAATCTCCTTGGCGATCTTGGCCAGGCCGGCCGGCACATCCTCGTGCGGGGTCCAGGTGGGCACGGCGTCGTAATACTGCTGGGCCTCGTGGTCGAAGTACTGGATGCCCCATTTCTTGCACAGGCGGCGCACCGCGTTCTTCAGCACCACCTCGTAGGGCTGCCAGTCGCCCAGCACCTCGTCGAAGCGGTAGGCCGAGAAGTCGGCGATGAAGGCGTCCATCTGCTCGGGCTTGATGCGGTCGGCAAAGATGTCGCGGGTCATCTCACCCATGCGGAAGCGCGTCAGCGTGCCGTAGCAGTCGAAGGTGATGTATTTGGGACGGAAGATAGCCATATCAGTCATTCCTTGGTCGGGTCAAGCGGGTGTCAAAAACCACCTGCACACGCTGCTGTCATCTGGATTTCATTGAAGCATGCGAGGTGAACAGAGTTGCGGGGTATTGACCGGGGGGCACACACAAAACTGTGGTTTGGGTGCCCGCCTGCGGCATAGCCTGCGGCGCGCGCCAGGCGGGGGCAGACATGCACTTCATTGCGGCGCCGCGAAGTCGATCAGCACACTTTTGATGCGCAGATTGGCCTCGACGGCCTGGCGGCCCAGGTCCTTGCCGATGCCGGACTGGTGGTAGCCGCCGGTCGGGATCACGAAGTCATTGCTGCGCCCGTAGCGATTGATCCACACGGTGCCGGCCGAGAGGCCCCGCATCATGCGCAGGGCCCGGCCGATATCGGCCGTGTGCACGCCGGCGGCCAGGCCGTAGTGCGCGTGCGCCGCCAGCGCCAGGCCCTCCTCCTCGCTGTCGAAGGTCTGCACGGTCAGCACCGGGCCGAAGATTTCCTCGACCACGGCCGGGTTGGCGGCACCGACCTCTTCGATCAGGGTGGGCAGGTAATAGGCGCCGTCGCCGCAGATCGTGCTGCGCAGGCCGCCGCCCAGCACCCGGCCGCCGGCCCGGGCCGCGCGCTGCACGATGTCGGCGATGCGCTGTGCCTGCGGGCGCGAGATGATGGGCGGCAGCGTGGCCTCGCCGTCCCAGGTGGCACCGGGTCGGGCGGCCGCGAAGCGCCGGGCCAGGCCCTCGATCAGCGCCGGCGCAATGCCCTTCTGCACGATCAGCCGCGAGCCGGCCACGCAGACCTGGCCGGCATTGCCGGTGATCGCATTGGCGATCAGGCCGGTCAGCCGGGCCAGATCGGACGCATCGTCGAACACCAGCTGCGGGCTCTTGCCGCCCAGCTCCAAGGTCACCGGCTTCGGCCCCTGCTGGGCGCAGGCGGCCATGATGGCCGCGCCGGTGCGGGTGCTGCCGGTGAAGGTCATCTTGGCGATGCGCGGGTGGCGGCTCAAGGCGTCGCCGGTGATGCGGCCATCGCCCTGCACGATATTGAAGATGCCGTCCGGCACGCCGGCCTGGCTGGCCAGCTCGGCCAGACGAAGCACCGAGAACGGCGTCAACTCCGAGGGCTTGAGCACCACCGCATTGCCTGCCGCCAGCGCCGCGCCCACCTTCCAGGACACCATCACCAGCGGGAAGTTCCAGGGCGTGATCGCGCCGACCACGCCATAGGGCTCGGTGATGGTCATGCCCAGCTTGTCGCTCTGCGTGGCGGCCACCTCGCCGCCCAGCTTGTCGGCATACTCGGCGAAGAAGCGCAGGCCCTCGGCCGTGAACGGCACATCCCAGGCCAGCACGTCCTGCAGTGGCCGGGTCGAGCCGAGCGCCTCCAGCGGCCCCAGCACCGCACCGTCGGCCTCGACCAGATCGGCCCAGCGGCGCAGCACGCGGGCGCGCTCGCGCGGCGCCCGGCGGGCCCAGTCGCTGGCGCGCCAGGCGGCCCAGGCGCTCTGCACCGCGCGGTCCACCAGGGCCGCATCACCCAGCGGCAGATCGGCATAGGGCTTGCCGTCGGAGGGGCGGCGCACCTCCAGGCCGCCGGCGCCGCTGACCAGCCGGCCATCGAGGTAGTGACCATTGGGCACGGCGATCAGGTCGGGGTCAAATGTTTGCACGGGCTTCCTTGGGTTCAAATCGGCAGCACCGATGCTAGGCAGGGTGGTACGGAATGTGTTTGCGTAGGCGCTCGGCACAGCGCAGTAAATTGCAAGTCGCGCGGCTCGCACAGCCGAAGCTGCCGAATGGGCCCAAGCAGCAAGATCGTCCTAGCGCCGCATGGGCAAGCTTGCAACCATGGGGCCACACCCGCGATATGGAGAGAATCCCTTGAGCTACGAATCCAATGTCGCCGCGATGCCAGCGGCCTCGGCCGACGGCATCGTGCTGCGCGCGATGCAAGCCGGCGATCTGGAGGCCGCGCACGCGCTGTCGCTGGCCGTGCACTGGCCGCACCGGCTGGCCGACTGGCAGGCCGCGTTCGCGCTGGGCGGCGGCCTGGTGGCCGAGCGCGACGGCGAGCTGGTCGGCACCACGCTGGTCTGGCCCTGGGGCCCGGCCCATGCGACGCTGGGCCTGGTCATCGTCGACCCGCGCTGCCAGGGCCGGCGCATCGGCTACCGGCTGATGCAGGCCGCGCTGGCCCAGCTCGGCGAGGCCTGTTGCGTGCTGCTGCATGCCACCGCCGAGGGCCGCGGCCTCTATGAACGCCTGGGCTTTGAGCGCACGGGCGAGGTGCGCCAGCACCAGGGCACCGCCGGTTCGGCGCCGCTGGTGGCGCTGGATGAGGGCTGGCGTCTGCGCCCCTCGGACCATAACGATGTGAGCAGCCTGATCGAGCTCGACGCCCAGGCGCGCGGCATGCCGCGCGAGGCCCTGATCACCGAGCTGCTGGGCCATGCGGATACCGTGCTGCTGGACCACGAGGGCCTGGCCCGGGGCTTCGGGATGCTGCGCCGCTTCGGTCGCGGCCTGATCATCGGCCCGGTCGTCGCGCCCGACGCCGAGGGCGCTAAGGCCTTGATCGCCCATCTGGTGGGCCTGAGCGCCGGCAAGTTCGTGCGCATCGATGTCGACTTCGACAGCGGCCTGACCGAATGGCTGGAGACCCTGGGCCTGCTGCGCGTCGACGCACCGACCGAGATGGTGCGCGGCGGCCCGCTGGCCAAGCGGCCCGAGGTGCGCTTGTTCTCGCTGGCCACCCAGGCCCTGGGATGAGCGCCTTCGTCTACAAAGCCGACCCGGTGCGCGGCCGGGTCTGGGCCGAGATCTTTGCGCGCCAGGCCGGGCCGCAGCTCGACTTCCGCCTCTGGCCCGAGATCGGCGACCCGGCCAAGGTGCATTACCTGGCCGCCTGGGAGCCGCCGGCCGATATCCGCGCCACCTTCCCGAATCTCAAAGTGCTGTTCTCCTCGGGCGCCGGTGTCGACCAGTTCAGGTTCGATCAGCTGCCCGCCGACCTGCCCATTGTGCGCATGGTCGAACCCGGCATCATCCAGGGCATGGTCGAGTACGTCAGCTGGGCCGTGCTGAGCCTGCACCGTGACATGCCGGCCTATCAGCGCCAGCAGCGCGAGCACAGCCGCTGGATGCCGATCCAGGTACGGCCGGCTGCCAAGCGCCGCATCGGCGTGCTGGGCCTGGGCTCGCTGGGCCAGGCGGTGCTGGGCCAGCTGCGCAATTTCGGCTTCGACTGCGCCGGCTGGAGCCGCTCGCGCCACGCGGTCGACGGCGTGCAGTGCTTTGCCGGCGGCGAGGAGCTGGGCGCTTTTCTGGCCCGCAGCGAGTTGCTGATCTGCCTGCTACCGCTGACCGAGGCGACGCGCGGATTCCTGAACGCCGGGCTGTTCACCCAGCTACCGGCCGGCGCCAGCCTCATCCATGTGGGCCGCGGCCCGCAGCTGATAGCGGCCGACCTGCTGGCCGCGCTGGCCCGCGGCCAGCTCAAGCACGCCATCCTCGACGTCAGCGACCCCGAGCCCCTGCCCTCCTCTCACGCCTTCTGGCAGCACCCGCAAATCTGGCTGACGCCCCATATCGCCAGCATGACGCAGCCGGAGACGGCGGCGGAAGTGGTGCTGGAGAACATCAGGCGGTTCGAGGCAGGGGAAGAGATGGTGGGGCTGGTGGATCGGGGCTTGGGGTACTGAGTAAGTGCAAGTATTCTGGCATTTATTGCCATGAAAACATAGAATATTTGCATCATGGCCAAGAAAACTGCCCCACTACTACCGGGTACCGACGAGTTGCTGCATCAGTTCGGTGAGCGTCTGCGCCTGGCACGGCTGCGTCGGCGGCTACCCGCCAAGCAGGTCGCGGAGCGGGCCGGCATGTCGGCGATGACGCTACGCAGCCTGGAGCGCGGCGGGTCGGGAGTGACCATGGGTGCCTACCTTGCGGTGATGCAGGTGCTGGGCATCGAGAAAGACCTCGAACTGCTCGGTAGGGCCGATTCCTTGGGCAGGGAGTTGCAGGATGCGCAGTTGCCCTCCAACACCAGGGCGACGGTACGACCCCGCTCGCCGGCCACAGCCGCCCGGCCGTCACGACCAGATCGGCAGGAAGTCTCAGCCAGCCAGCCGAGGTCGCCGACAAAGCATTCGGATGGAGCACCGGACTGGATCAGCAAGAGCGGTTTCGCCAGCTCCGATGCGCTGGCCGCCTTGATCGAGACCGAGGCGCTGCCGAAGAAAAGTAGGCCAGCAAGAAAACTCGGCGCATAAGCACATGGCGACCACGAACATCGCTGTCTACGCCGACTGGCTCGGGCTCGATGGCCCGCTGCGACTGGGTTTCTTGCATGCCAGACTTGGGGCAGGACGCGAGGTCTTCGAGTTCGAGTTCGACGCCCGGGCGCTGGCCCACCCTGCCGTGCGGACGCTGCACCTGGATCCCCGGCTCGGCCTGTTCGAGGGTCGGCAACACCCGCCGCAAGGCCATGAGGCCTTCGGCGTTTTCGCCGATGCGAGCCCCGACCGATGGGGCCGACTGCTGATGCGTCGCCGGCTGGAGCGTGCTCAGCGGGCCGGGCATGTGGGCAAGACCGCGCGATTGCACGAATCGGACTACCTGCTGGGTGTGCATGATGCTTACCGCTCCGGGGCACTGCGTTTGCGGCTTGATGACGCGGGCGACTTCCTGGACAACGCGCACGACACGGCCGCCCCCCCCTTCGTACAACTGCGCGAGCTGGAGGCGGTCAGCCTGGCGCTGGAACGTGATGAAGACAACACCGCGCCAGCAGGTGACGACTGGCTGCGCATGCTGATCGCCCCCGGTGGCTCGCTTGGCGGGGCGCGGCCCAAGGCCAGTGTGATTGATCCGCAGGGACAGTTGTGGATCGCCAAATTCCCCAGCGTGCGTGATGAACAGGATGTGGGCGCCTGGGAGTTGGTGGTGCAGACCCTGGCGAAGGGCTGCGGCCTGGCCGTGCCGCAAAGCCTCGCGCGCCGGTTCGCCAGCCAGCAGCACACATTTCTGGTGAGGCGCTTCGACCGCACACCCGAGGGCCGACGGATTCACTTCGCCTCGGCGATGACGCTGACCGGCCACCAGGACGGTGACGACGCCTCGACGGGTGCGAGCTATCTTGAAATTGCCCGGGTGCTGATTGACCACGGTGCCCAGCCCGCCGCCGATCTGCGCGAGCTGTGGTCGCGCATCGTCTTCAATATGCTGGTCTCCAATACCGACGACCACCTGCGCAACCATGGCTTCCTGCTCCAGCCTGGCAAGGGCTGGCGTCTTTCCGAGGCCTACGACATCAATCCCGCACCTGAGTCGCGGGGCTTGAAGCTCAATGTCAGCGAGGCCGATAACGTGCTGGACCTCGAGCTGGCACGCTCGGTAGCGCCCTACTTCCGAGTCTCAAGGAAACAGGCCAACGAAGTCATCGCGCGCAGCCAGGCCGTGGTGAAGCAGTGGCCCAGGATCGCCGGCAGCCTGAAGCTGCGGATGCGGGAGCAGGAGCGCATGGCCGAGGCCTTCCGGCTCGCCGGCTAGACAACAAGCGCCTCACATCATCCCAGCAGAATCTTCTGCCGTCCCCACCCCAATTACCGCGCGGACGGCCTCGTCGCGGCCCCGATTGCAGCACCACCCGCTGTGCCTCCCGCCCTAAGCTGGAGCCTCTTCAAGACGATGAATGGAAGAGCGCCCCATGCAGTCCCACGCACGCCCCGGCAAGCCAAATCTCGACGCGTTGATCGCCCTCGACCGCGCGCATCTGATCCATCCGGTCGCGCCCTGGCGCAAGCATGAGCAGCGTGGCGTCACGGTGCTGGAGTCGGGCCAGGGCGCCTGGCTGACGGACGCCAGCGGTCACCAGCTGCTCGACGCTTTCGCCGGCCTGTGGTGCGTCAATATCGGCTACGGGCATGAGAGCGTGGTGCAGGCCGCGGCCGAGCAGATGCGCAAGCTGCCCTATGCCACCGGCTACTTCCACTTCGGCAGCGAACCGGCCATCCGGCTGGCCGACAAGCTGGTGCAGATCACCCCCGCCTCGCTGACGCGCGTCTACCTGACCCTGGGCGGCTCGGAGGCCATCGATGCGGCGATCCGGCTGATCACGCAGTACTACAACAACACGGGCCGGCCGAGCAAGAAACACTTCATCGCGCTGGAGCGCGGCTATCACGGCTCCTCGTCCACCGGCGCGGGGCTGACGGCGCTGCCGGCATTCCATCGCGGCTTCGACATGCCGCTGCCGACCCAGCACTACATCGCCTCGCCCTACAGCTACCGCAACGGCCTGGACGAGGCCGGCCAGATCGCCGCCTCGGTGGCGGCGCTGCGCGTCAAGGTGGCCGAGTTGGGCGCCAACAACGTGGCGGCCTTCTTCTGCGAGCCTATCCAGGGCTCCGGCGGCGTGATCGTGCCGCCCAAAGGCTGGCTGAAGGCAATGAGCGAGGCGGCGCGCGCACTGGACATCCTCTTCGTCGTCGATGAGGTGATCACCGGCTTCGGCCGCACCGGGCCTATGTTCGCCTGCGAGGCCGAGGGCGTGCAGCCCGATCTGATGACACTGGCCAAGGGCCTGACGGCCGGCTATGCGCCGATGGGCGCGATGCTGATGTCCGAGCAGGTCTATGCCGGCATCGCCGATGGTGCGCCGGCCGGCGCGCTGATCGGCCATGGCGCCACCTACTCGGCCCACCCGGTCAGCGCGGCCGTCGCGCTGGAGGTGCTGCGCCTGTACGAGGAGGGCGGCATCCTGGCCAACGGGCAAAACGTGGCCCCGCATTTCGCCGCCGTGCTGGATGGCTTGCGCGATCACCCGCTGGTCGGCGACTCGCGCCACCGCGGCCTGCTGGGCGCGCTGGAACTGGTCAGCGACAAGACCAGCAAGCGCGGCTTCGACCCGGCGCTCGGCCTGTCGGACCGGCTGTTCGAGACCGGCTACCGCAACGGCCTGGTGTTCCGCTCCTTCGGCGACCACATCCTCGGCTTCGCGCCGGCGCTGTGCTTCAGCGAGGACGAGTTCGCCATCATGGCCCAGCGGCTGAAGAAAACGCTGGACGAGATCCTGGCCGCGCCCGATGTACGCGCCGCGCTGAAGTCCTGACCGACCCAGACCCAGGTCGAGTAGAAGGACTTACTTCGCGCGAACGCCGTCGACGCAAAATCAAACCGTTCCTGGACTTTGTGACGAGTACACCGTGGGCCCACTCAAGCTTGATCGTCTCGACCTGCGCATCCTCAGCCAGCTGCAGAAAAACGGCCGCATCACCAATGTCGACCTGGCCGACGCCGTCGGCCTGTCGCCCAGCCCTTGCCTGATCCGCGTCAAGCGGCTGGAGCAGGCCGGTTACATCGCCGGTTATGGCGCGCAGCTGCGCCTGGAAAAGCTCGGCGACACCTTGACCGTATTCACCGAGGTGACGCTGTCGGACCACCACCGCGAGGACTTCGTGCGCTTCGAGGCCGCGATCCGCGAGGTCGACGAGATCATCGAATGCCATCTGGTCAGCGGCGGCTACGACTATCTGCTGAAGTTCACGACGCGCGGCGTCAACCACTACCAATCCATCATCGAGACCCTGCTGGAACGCAATATCGGCATCGAGAAGTACTTCAGCTTCATCGTCATCAAGTCCCCCTTCATCAAGAACCACTACCCGATCGAGCGCCTGTTCCCGCCGACGCTCTGATCGCCCCATGCCATGAGTGAACCCCTCCCCACGGCCGGCGCGCCGCGTTTTGTGCGCCTGGCCGAGACCGGCCGCGCCCCCGTCAGCCTGCGCATCGACGGCCAGCCGGCCCAGGCGCTGCAGGGCGACAGCCTGCTGGTCGCGCTCTTGTGCCAGCGGCGCAGCCTGCGACGCTCGGAGTTCGGCGAGGGCGAGGCGCGCGCCGGTTTCTGCCTGATGGGGGCCTGCCAGGATTGCTGGGTCTGGGACGAAACGGGGCAGCGTCTGCGCGCCTGCTCGACGCCGGTGCTGGAGGGCATGGCCGTGCGCACCGCGCCACCGGCTCACCACTGGCCGGCCACGCCGGACCTGAAGATCGTGCAGGAGCGCCAGGCATGAGCGGACGCGACACTCCGCGCGTGATCGTCGTCGGCAGCGGGCCGGCCGGCGTACGCGCAGCCGAGGCCCTGGTGCAGGCGGGCCTGCAGCCCACCGTCGTCGATGAGGGCAGCCGCAGCGGCGGCCAGATCTATCGTCGACAGCCGCAAGGCTTTAAGCGCGGCTACGAGCAGCTGTACGGCAGCGAGGCCGCCAAGGCGCAGGCCCTGCACAGCCGCTTCGACTCGCTGCTGCGCGAGGGCCGGATCGACTACCGGCCCGACACGCTGGCCTGGAATGTCACGGCCCAACAGTTGCACACCGTGCAGCCGGCCAGCGGCCAAACGGCCAACCTCGACTTCGACGCATTGATCGTCTGCTCCGGCGCGACCGACCGGTTGATGCCGGTCCCCGGCTGGCAGTACGCCGGCTGCTACAGCCTGGGTGCCGCGCAGATCGCGCTGAAAGCCCAGGCCTGCAGCATCGGCTCGCGGGTGGTCTTCATGGGCAGCGGGCCGCTGCTGTATCTGGTGGCCTCGCAGTATGTGAAGGCCGGCGCCACGGTGGCGGCGGTGCTGGACACCTCGCCGGCCGTGCCGCCGCTGAAAGCCTTGCGCGGGCTGCTGAGCCGGCCGCGCCTGCTGTGGATAGGCCTGCAGCTGAAGTCGCTGCTCAAGCGTGCCGGCGTGAGCTTGCTGAACGGCGTGACGCCGCTGCAGATCGAGGGCAGCGCCGCGACCGGCGTCAGTGGCGTGCGCGTGCGCGACGCACAGGGCCGCGAGCAGCGCTTCGAGGCCGACGCGGTGGGCCTGGGCTGGCATCTGCGTGCCGAATCGCAGCTGGCCGATATCGCGCGCTGCGAATTCGTCTTCGAGCCGCTGAGCCGGCAATGGCTGCCGCGCATCGACGCCGATGGCCGCAGCAGCACGCCGGGCGTCTATCTGGCCGGCGATGGCGTGCGCATCCTCGGCGCCGACGGGGCCGAGGCCGCGGGCCGGCTGGCCGCGCTGGCGGCGCTGAACGATCTGCAGCAGAGCGTCGGCCGCCAGCTGTTCGAGACCGAGCAGGGGGCCTTGCGCACGACGCTGCAGACCATGGACCAGTTCCGCCAGGGCCTGACCCAGGCCTTCCCCTGGCCGCAGCAGCTGGCGGCGACGCTGCCGGATGAGGCGGTGGTGTGCCGCTGCGAGAGCGTCAGCGCCGGCGAGCTGCGCCGCTGTGTGCGCGAGCTGGGCAGCCAGGAAGTGAACCGCGCCAAGGCCTTCAGCCGCGTCGGCATGGGGCGCTGCCAGGGCCGCTTCTGCGGCCATGCGGCGGCCGAAGTGATTGCGGCCGAGGCCCGCATCCCGGTCGAGCAGGTCGGCCGCCTGCGCGGCCAGGCACCGGTCAAGCCGCTGTTGATGAGTGCGCGCGAGGTGCAAGCATGAGCGCCGGCAAGATCGAACGCAGCGATGTGCTGGTCATCGGCGGCGGCCTGATGGGCACGACCACCGCCTTCTTCCTGCGCCAGCAGCATGGGCTGAGCGTCACCTTGCTGGAGCGCGAACTGATAGGCCGCCAGGCCAGCGGCACCAATTTCGGCAATGTGCGTCGTCAGGGCCGTGATCTGGCGCAAATGCCGCTGGCCAACCGTGCCCGCGCGGTCTGGGGCCGGGTCAAGGAGCTGCTGGGCGAGGACCTGGAGTTCGTGCCCTACGGCCATCTGCGCGTCTGCTACACCGAGAAGCAGGCCGAGGTGATCGCCCAGCACGCCAGGGATGTGAAGCCCCTGGGGCTGGACCTGGAGATCTTCAACGCCGAGGGCCTGCGCAAGCGCTGGGGCATCTTCAGCCCCGAGGTGGTGGCCGGCTCGCTGTCGCCGGTCGACGGTCATGCGAATCCGCGCATTGCCGGCCCGGCCTTCGGCCGTGCGGCCCGCCGTCATGGCGCGGCCATCCATGAACACAGCGAGGTCGCCCACATCGAGCGCGATGGCCCGGGCGGCGATTTCATCGCCCACACGAGCGACGGTCGCCAGTACCGCGCGGCCCAGCTGCTGCTGACCAGCGGCGCCTGGTCGGGCCGCTTCGCCGAGACCTTCGGCGAGCCGGTGCCGCTGGAGGCTCGTGGGCCACAGATGGGCGTCACCGAGCCACTGCCCTATGCAATAGCCCCGTCGATCGGCCTGTCCTCGCCGATCGAGACCGAGGGCCTGTACTTCCGCCAGATCGCGCGCGGCAATATCGTCTTCGGCGGCGGGCTTAAGGGCCCAGCCGATGCCCAACAGATCCGCGCCTATTCCAAGCCCGACAACCAGCTGCGCCAGTTGCGCGAGCTGCGCCGCTTCGTGCCGGCGTTTGAAAACGTGCAGCTGCTGCGCGTCTGGAGCGGCATCGAGGGCTACACCGCCGACTGGGGCCCGGTGCTGGGGCCCAGCGCGCGCGTGACCGGCCTGAACTACGCCTTCGGCTTCAACGGCGAAGGCTTCGCGATCAGCCCCGGCGTCGGCGAGGTGATGGCCGAGCTGCTGGCGACCGGCAAGACCTCGACGCCGATCGAGGCCTTCACGATCGCTCGCTTTTCCGCTAGACCTTGACGCTCAGCTGATCACGCAGCGGCAGTTGCCGGATGCGCTTGCCGGTGGCCGCGTGGATCGCGTTCATCAGCGCCGGCGCGATCGGCCCGACCGCCGGCTCGCCGACGCCGCCCAGCGGCGTGTCGTAGCTGGCGGCCGGCAGCAGGTGCACGACGATCTTCTTCGGCGCCGCGCCAAGCCGCGCGATCTCGAAGTCGTGGTAATTGCTCTGCTCGACCCGGCCGTTCTTGAAGGTGATCTCGCTGTACAGCGCCTGGCTCAGGCCCATCACGCAAGCCCCTTCGACCTGGGAGCGCACCCGGTCCGGGTTGATCACGGGGCCGCAGTCGACCGCGACATCGATGCGCGGGATGCTCAACTCGCCCTTGGCGCTGACGCTGACCTGGACCACCACGGCCATATAGGTGACAAAGCTGTAGTGCGCGGCCAGGCCCAGGCCCTGGCCGGCCGGCAGCTTGCGGCCCCAGCGGGCCTCGCGCGTGGCCACCTCGATGACGCGGCGCAGCCGGCCGGTGTCGACCGGATAGCGCTCCGGCGATTCGCCGTGGTTCCAGCCATCGCCGATCTTGGGCGGCGAGATCTGGCGCGCCGGGCCGATCAGCTCGAGCAGGAAATCGCGAGGGTCCTTGCCGGCGGCCAGGGCCAGCTCGGCGACAAAGCTCTGGGTCGCGAAGGCATGCTGGATGTTGTTGACCGAGCGCAGCCAGCCGATGCGCGCATGGGCCGTGGCGGCGGGGTTCTCGAAGCACACGTTGGCGATGTCAAAGGGCAGATTGCTCAGGCCCAGGCCCAGCTCAAAGGCCGCGAGCTGCTTGGGATCGGGCGCGAAGATCGAGACGATCGTCGGCTCGGCCGAGCGGTGCAGCCAGGCGCTGACCTTGCCGCTGGTGTCCAGCCCGGCCTCGATGTGCTGGGCGCAGGCGGCGTGATAGTAGTCGTGCTGGATGTCGTCCTCGCGGGTCCAGGTCAGCTTGACCGGCGCCCCCTGCATTTCCTGCGACACCAGGGCCGCCTCGACGACGAAGTCGGGCTTGGACTTGCGGCCGAAGCCGCCACCAAGCAGGGTGACGTTGACCGTGACCTTGGAGAAGTCCAAGTTCAGGCGCTTGGCGACGCGCTCGCGCGCGGCCTGCGGCGACTGCACCGCGGCCCAGACCTCGCAGCGGCCCTCGCTGATGCGGGCGGTCGCGGCCGGTGGCTCCAGCGTGGCATGGGCCAGGTGGGGTACGTAGTAATCGGCGGTGATCTTCTTGGCCGCTTTGGCCAGCGCGGCATAGGCGTCGCCATCGTTGCGAATCTCCTTGCCACCGGGCCTGCGCACCGAGTCCTCGAGCTCGCGGCGGTAGGCAGCGGAGTCGTAACCGGCATGCTCGCCGTCGTCCCACTCGATCTTCAACAGGCCGCGCGCCTTGATCGCGGCCCACGTGTCCTTGGCCACGACGACGACGCCGCCGATCGGCTGGAACTCAGACGGTGGCGGCGTGCCGGCCAGCGCAAAGACCTTCAGCACGCCCGGCACCTTCAGCGCCTCGGCCGCGTCGAAGCGCTTGAGCTTGCCGCCCAGCACCGGCGGGCGCGCGATCACTGCATAGAGCTGGCCCGGCAGGCGGGTGTCGATACCGTATTGCGACTGGCCGGTCACGATGCCCTCGGCGTCGACCAGGTGGGTGTCGAGCTTGCCGATATAGCGGAAGTCCTTGGCGTTCTTGAGCTTCAGGCTTGTGCGGGCCGGCACCTCCAGCTGGGCCGCAGCCTGGGCCAGCGCCCCGTAGCCGAGTTTGCGCCCGCTGGGCTTGTGGAGGACCTCATGGTGCTTCGCCTGCACCTGATCCAGCGGCACATTCCATTGCTGGGCCGCGGCCTGCTCCAGCATCATGCGGGCGCTGGCGCCGCAGCGGCGCATCGGCTCGAACCAGTGGCGCATGCTGCGCGAGCCATCGGTGTCCTGGTTGCCGAATTTCTCCTCGTCGCCCGGCGCCTGCACGACGCGCACGCGCTTCCAGTCGGCCTCCAGCTCGTCGGCCAGCACCTTGGGCAGGCTGGTGCGCACGCCCTGGCCCATCTCGGAGCGATGGATCAGGATGCTGACGATGCCATCAGGCGCAATCGAGACAAAGGTCTTGGGGCTGTCCTGCACGCCATGGGGCATGCCGTCGCCGCCGTACTTGGCCGGCTCGTTGGCGCCCTGCACCGCGCCGGGCAGGCCGATGCCCAGCACCAGGCCGCTCAGCGAGACACCACCCAGCAGGCTGCGACGGCTGATGCCGGAAGAAGGGATTTCATGCGGGGCGTTCATGCGGCGTCTCCCGGCAGGCCGGCGGCGCTCTTGATCGCGCTGCGGATGCGGGTGTAGGTGCCGCAGCGGCAGAGGTTGCCGCTCATCGCCGCGTCGATCTCGGCGTCGCTGGGCTTGGGCTTGCGCTGCAGCAAGGCGGTCGCGCTCATGATCTGCCCGGCCTGACAGTAGCCGCATTGCGGCACGCCCAGCTTGACCCAGGCGGCCTGCACGGCCTTGCCCTGGCGCGAGGCGCCGACGCCCTCGATGGTGGTGATGCGCTTGCCGCTCGCGGCCGCCAGCGACGTCTGGCAGGCCCGCACCGGCTCGCCGTTCAGATGCACGGTGCAGGCGCCGCACAGTGCCAGGCCGCAGCCGTACTTGGTGCCGGTCATCCCGAGGTGATCGCGCAACACCCACAGCAGCGGCGTGTCCTCGGCAACATCGACGCTGAGCGTCTTTCCATTGATTTGCAAGCTAGCCATCGCACTCTCCATCCAAGAAGCTGTTGATTCGCAAGCGCCGTTCGGCGCAGCATCTTGCGCCCAGCACGGGGGCTTTTGCAATGGCTTTTGGACAAGTCCGTGGCGCCGCAGGCCTCAGGCCAAGCTGGTGCGGCCCGCCGCACCACGGGCGCACAGCGCGCACCAGCCGGCAGTTTTCAGCAGCACGTGCTGAACCCCCCGGGGCATTACAACTGAAGATTGCGTACGCAGACGCGCAAACAGCAGGGGCTGCGCGGTGTGGAATTCAATAATCGATTCACCATGAATCGCCGCCAGCCCTGCCCTCAAATCATCGCGCTG
This sequence comes from Paucibacter sp. XJ19-41, assembly GCF_028462495.1. Classification (NCBI taxonomy): domain Bacteria; kingdom Pseudomonadati; phylum Pseudomonadota; class Betaproteobacteria; order Burkholderiales; family Sphaerotilaceae; genus Roseateles; species Paucibacter sp. XJ19-41. Next base: position 9,192 of record NZ_JAQOWX010000071.1, on the reverse strand, counting down.
CTGCTGCTCGCGATGCTGCTGAACTGGGTGGGCAGCGCCTATCACCATCACTGCCACGGCTCGCTGAGCTTTACCGGCAACCAGGCCTCGGCCCAGGAGGCTCAGGCCTTCGATGCGGCCTTTGCCGAGGAACTGGCCTTGGCCAGCTCCGGGCAGGACGGCAGCGCCGGGGCGCAGAGCCACCATGCCGGCGTCGATGCCTGCCTCGCCAGCGCCGGGCCATTGCCGGCCAGCGTCGCCAGCCCGCCGATGGCGGACGGTATGGCGCCGCCGCTGGTCAGCGCCGAGGCCGCGCCGGCCGGGCCCTTCATCGAAGGCCTGCGCCGCCCTCCCAAGACCAGCGCCTGAGTCAGTCGCCCGCGCCCCGTCGGGGCGAGCCATGGCCGGCGTCCGCTCGGCGTCCTGCCGCACCCATGCCTTCTTCGGAGAAGAGATGATGCGCCTTCACTCCCTCAACAAGGCCCTGGCCGCGCTGTGCCTGGCCGCTGCGGGCACGCCGGCCCTCGCCCACGGCGACACCGCGCCCAAGCACGGCGGCGTCGTGCAGGTAGCCAACGAAATCAGCTTCGAGCTGGTGGCGGGGCTTGACAGCTCTGCCATGCTGTATCTGGAAGACCATGGCCAGGCGCTGGACACCGCCGGCTTCAGCGGCAAATTGAGCGTGCTGAGCAAGGACGGTGTGAAGACCAGCGCGCCGCTGACACCGGCCGGCGCCAACGCCCTGGTGGCCAGGGGTCTGACGCTCACCGCCGGCGCCAAGGCGGTGGCCGTGATCACCACACCGCAAAACCTGACCCTCGCGCTGCGTTTCACGCTGCGCTGAGGCGCCGCTGTGCCCGCTTCTGCTTCGGATTCAAAGAAAAGTTCAATCAAGGAACCCACATGTCCAAGATCCAAACCACCCGTTTTTTTACCCGCGCCGCCCTGCCGGCCGCTCTGTGCACCGCGTTCTCGGCGGTCGCCGCCGATGCGCCCAAGGCCGAGGCCACGACCTCCCAGCTTGAGACCGTGCAGATCCTCGGCGTCAAGCAGCCCTATCGCAATCTCTCGGCCACCGGCGCGACCAAGAGCGATGCGATGCTGAAGGACCTGCCGCAAAGCGTGCGCGTCCTGAGCGCCGACATGCTGCAGGACGCCGGCGTCACCAAGCTGGCCGACGCGCTGGACCTGGGCAGCGGCATCGCCAAGCAGAGCAATCTGGGCGGGCTGTGGGACAGCTATGCGATGCGCGGCTTCACCGGCGATCCGAACTTCGGCTCCGACTACATGGTCAACGGCTTCAACTACAGCCGCGGCTACAACGGCCTGCGCGACGCCGCCAACACCAGCACGGTGGAGATCCTGAAAGGCCCGGCCTCGGCGCTGTACGGCCGCGGCGAGCCGGGCGGCACGGTCAACATCACCACCAAGAAGCCGCTGTTCCAGCCGGCCCAGACCCTGGCGCTGTCGGCCGGCAGCGACGGTGCGCTGCGCGCGACGGCCGATCTGACCGGCCCGATCGGCGAGCGCTTTGCCTACCGGCTCAATGCCGCCGCCGAGAAGGCCGACAGCTACCGCGACCACCTGGGCTCGGAGCGCTATCTGCTGTCGCCCTCGCTGATCTGGATGCTGACACCGGACACCACGGTGTCCTACGAGCTGGAGGTTTCCAGGCAGCGCGCCAATTTCGACCGCGGCGTGCTGGCCATCAACGGCAAGCTGGACGTGCTGCCGCGCTCGCGTTTCCTCGGTGAGCCGGGCGATGGCAGGAATGTGATAGCGACCACCGGCCACCAGGTCTTTGTCCAGCACTACTTCAACGACGACTGGTCGCTGCAGACCGGCTTCAGCGTGCGCGACAGCTCGCTCGAAGGCATTTCCACCGAGGGCCGCTTTCTGCAGGCCGACCAGCGCACGCTGGTGCGCCAGCGCCGTTCGCGCGACAACGAGGCCAGCGATGTGGCCGGCCGGCTGGAGCTGCTGGGCAAGCTGCGCGGCGCGGGCCTGGTTCACAACCTGCTGGTCGGCGTCGATGCCTACCGCTTCACCGATGAGCGCCTGCAATACCGCAACGCCAATGCCGGCAATCTCGACATCTATGCACCGGTCTACGGCCTGGTCGCGACAACCATGGCCTTGACCACCGACACCAAGGAGAAGCAGCGCTCGCATTCGCTCTATGCCCAGGACCAGATCGACCTGGGCGCGCAGTGGAAGATGCTGCTGGGCCTGCGCCACGACAAGTACAAGCAGTCCTTGCTGAACCACCGCAGCGGCAACACCACCGAGCAAAGCCTGAGCGCGACCACGCCGCGCATCGGCCTGGTCTACCAGCCCAGCAGGACGCTGTCGCTGTATGCGACGGCCTCCAAGAGCTTCCGCCCCAAGAGCGGGGTCAGCAGCGCCTTCGCCGCCTTCCCGGCCGAGAAAGGCAAGGCCTCTGAGATGGGTGCCAAGCTGGACTCGGCCGACGGCAAGATCAGCAGCACGCTGGCGCTCTACAAGATCTCCAAGAACAATGTGCTGACGCCCGACCCGGCGGATCCGAACAACTTCTCGGTCGCGGCCGGCGAGGTCGAGAGCCAGGGCCTGGAGTTCGACATCGCGGGTCAGATCATGCCGGGCCTGCGGCTGTCGGCCGCCTATGCCTTCACCGATGCGCAGGTGACCGAGGACAACAACGGCTTCCTGCTCGGTCGCCAACTGGCCAATGTGCCGCGCCACAGCGCCAACCTGATGCTGGTAAAGAGCTTTGCGCTGGCGGGCAATGCCGCGACGCTGGGCCTGGGGCTGAACCATGTCGGCGAGCGCGAGGGGGCGGTCGCGCCCCTGGTGGCGGCCGACGACTTCAAGCTGCCGGCCTACACCAGCGTCAAGCTGATCTCGTCCTACCAGCTGGCCAGCCAGCTGCGCCTCTCACTGGACATCGACAATCTCTTCGACAAGCTCTACTACGCCAGCTCCTACAGCCAGATCTGGGTCTACCCCGGCAATGGCCGCAAATTCACGCTGACCGCGCAGTACAAGTTCTGAGCCCCCGGGAGCTTTCATCATGAAAACCATTCTTGAAAACTCCCCGCGCCGCCTGCTGGTGGCCGGCGCGTTCGGGCTGGCGGCGGCCTTGTCGGCCGGCCTCGCGCAAGCGCATCAGCTGTGGTTCGAGCCCGATGCGCAGAACCCGGCGCAACTGCTGCTGCGCTACGGCGAGCTCGAAGCGAATATGCATGAGCGCTCGCCGGGAGGGCTGGACCGTTTCGTCCAGCTCGATGCGCAGCGACTGACGCCGGCCGGCACCAGCGCGCTGGCGCTGAGCAAACAGACGAGCGGCTTCGCGTCGGCGGTCGGACCCGAGGAGTCGCTGACCGCGATCGACAAGCGCTATCCGATGTTCGACACCCAGCGCGACGGCCGGGCGCTGCGCACCTGGTGGACACCGGCCACGCGCTGGCTGCCCGATCTGCGGGCGCGCGCGCCCAGCCTGCCGCTGGACATCGTGCCCACCGGCGTCGCGGCCGATGGCGCCACCGAGTTCCGCATCGTCTTCCAGGGCGAGCCGCTGCCGGGCGCCAAGGTGGTCCTGTCCACGCCCGCCGGCTGGACGCGCGAGACCCTCAGCGATGCCGAAGGCCGGCTGCGCTTTCCGCTGCCCTGGCAGGGGCTTTATGTGATCGGCCACTACCACCTGGAAGACGCGGCCGGCGAGCGCGCCGGGCCGCAGGGTGCCGAGCCCTACCAGCTGCAGGGCTACAACACCGCCGTGTCCTTCGTGCAGCGCGACGGGCTGGCGGCGCTGCCGGTGGTGGCGCTGCCGGCCGCCGCAAAGAAATAGGCCGACGCGACCGACCCAGAGAACAAGAGGAGCCAAGACCATGTCGACCACCTCATTGCCCGCCCGCGGGCTCGGCGCCACGCGCGACAGCAGCGCCGTCCACACGGCGCGCATCACCTCGATCGACGCTTTGCGCGGCCTGGTGATCATCATCATGCTGCTGGACCATGTGCGCGAGACCCTGTATCTGCATCTGCAGGTCACCGACCCGATGACACTGCCGGGCACCCCGCCCGAGCTTTTCTTCTCGCGCCTGGCCGCGCATTTCTGCGCGCCGGTCTTCGTGTTCCTGACCGGGCTGTCGGCCTGGCTCTACGCCCACCCGCCCAGCGGTGCCTCGCGCGACGTGCGCAGCTTTCTGCTCAAGCGCGGCCTGCTGCTGATCGCGCTGGAGCTGACCGTCATCAACTTCGCCTGGAGCGGCAGCTATCACACGCTGTATCTGCAGGTGATGTGGGCGATCGGCTTCAGCATGGTGGTGCTGGCCTTGATGGCGGGGCTGCCGCGCGGGCTGCTGGCAGCACTGGGCCTGCTCATCGTCTGCGGCCACAACGCGGTGGCCGGCTACAGCGTCCCGTCCGACAGTGCCTGGTATCCGCTGTGGACGCTGATGCTGCATCGCGGCTGGCTGGTGGCCGAGGGCGCGCTGAAGGTGCGGCTGACCTACCCGGCCCTGCCCTGGGTCGGCGTGATCCTGCTGGGCTATGCCTTCGCGCCGGTGTTCGCGGCGTGCGTAGCGGCGCGCAGGCGCCAGCAGATTCTGCTTGCCACCGGCCTGGCCTGCCTGGCGGCGCTGCTGGTCCTGCGCGGCTTCAATATCTATGGCGAGAACGCGCCCTGGGTGGCCGGCGCCAGCGCGGTCGAGACGGCGATGTCCTGGCTCAACTTCACCAAGTACCCGCCTTCGCTGGACTTCGTGCTGCTGACGCTGGGCGGCGGTCTGCTGCTGCTGGCCGCGCTGGAACGGGCCGACAACGGCTTCACCCGGCTGTGCTCGACCTTTGGCGGCGCGCCGATGTTCTTCTACATCGTCCACCTCTATGCGCTGCTGATCGGCTACCGCGTGCTGCTGGCCGTGTTCGGCCCCAACCAGGGCACGCGCTTCGGCGTCGATGCCGACGCCTTCTGGATCGTCTGGCTGGTCTGGCTGGCGATGGTGCCGCTGCTATACCCCGCGGTGCGGGCATTCGCCGCCTACAAGCGGCGCACGACGAAGGCCTGGGTCAAATACTTCTAGCGATGCCAGCAGGATCTGCGCCGCCGCGTCCTGCATACGCAATTCGCTACCGCGGCGGCGCGGCTATACGGCCACATCATCGGCGCCAGCGCCCCTAAGCTGTGGCTCATGGCAAAGCCCTGCACACCCCCTGCCGACAGGCGCCGCCGCTCGCTGGAGCCGGTGCTGGCTCATATCCAGGCCCATCTGGGCGAGCCGCTGCGGCTGGAGGTGCTGGCCGCGCTGTGCGGGCTCAGCATCTGGCGCTTTGCCACCGTGTTCCGCGAGCGGGTGGGCATGTCGCCCTACCGCTATGTCAATCATCTGCGCATCCAGCATGCCCAGGCCCTGCTGAGCCAGGGCATGCCGGCCGCGCGCGCGGCCAGCGAGTCGGGCTTCTACGACCAGAGCCATCTGACGCGCCGCTTCAAGCGCCTGTGCGGCATGACGCCGGGCCAGTACCAATCTTCCCAATCTCCCAACATTCCCTCCTGAAGGTAGTCCCCATGGCCTCTTTGCAAGATTTCAAGGTTCTGACATTCGACGTGGTCGGCACGCTGATCGATTTCGAGCGCGGCATGCTGAACTATCTGCATGCGGCCCTGCCCGACAGCCCCGTCGGCGACGAAGACTTCCTGGCCGCCTACCGCCGCGCCCGCGCCAGCAAGGAGGTGATCGCCTACCCCAACGATCTGGTGCGCTGCTGGCACAGCATCGCCGCCGAGCTGGGCCTGCCCGACACGCCGGCGCTGGCCCAGGGCCTGCGCGACTCGGTGCCGCAGTGGCCGGCTTTTCCCGACTCGGTGCAGGCGCTCAAGCGCCTGCGCACGCGCTTCAAGCTGGTCGCGATGACCAATGCCCAGCGCTGGGCGCTGTCGCATTTCGAGAAGACGCTGGAGATGCCCTTCGACGACAGCGTCACGGCCGATGACGCGCTGTGCGAGAAGCCCGACCCGGTCTTCTTCGCCTTCGCCCGCGGCCGCCTGAGCACGCGCGGCTACAGCCAGGCCGACAATCTGCATGTGGCGCAAAGCCAGTACCACGATATCGGTGTGGCCAAACGCCTGGGTCTGAAGACTTGCTGGATCGAGCGCCGCCACCAGCAGCCCGGCTTCGGCGGCACCCTGGAGGTCAAGCAGATCACCGAGCCCGACTATCACTTCTTCACGCTGGCTCAGCTGGCCGATGCGGTCGATCAAGGCAAGTAGTCGATGAGCGCCCACGAGGATGTCGCCGATCTGCTGCCGGCGCTGATCGCGCTGCGCCGCGATCTGCATGCCCACCCCGAGCTGGCCTTCGCCGAGCACCGCACCGCCGCCATCGTCGCGGCCGCGCTGCGCGAGCTCAAGCTGGAGGTGCATGAGGGCCTGGGCGGCACCGGCGTCGTCGGCCTGCTGCGCAACGGCTCCGGCCCCAGCGTCGGCCTGCGCGCGGACATGGACGCGCTGCCGATGCAGGAGGAAGGCAGCGGCCTGCCGCACGCCAGCCGCCACAGCGGCGTGCACCACGGCTGCGGCCACGACGGCCACACAGCCATGCTGCTGGGCGCAGCGCGCCAGCTGCTGCGGCATCGCGAACGCTTCAAGGGCACGGTGGTCTTCATCTTCCAGCCGGCCGAGGAAGGCCGCGGCGGGGCCAAGGCCATGGTGGACGCGGGCCTGTTCGAGCGCTTTCCCTGCGACGCGGTCTACGCGCTGCACAACTGGCCCGATCTTCCGCTGGGCCAGGCGCAGACCAGACCCGGCCCCATCATGGCGGCGGCCGACCGTTTCGACATCACGGTGCGCGGCCGCGGCGGCCATGCGGCCCAGCCCCAGCAGACACCCGATGCCATCCTGGCCGCCAGCCAGCTGGTGACCCAGCTCAACACCATCGTCGCGCGCCGCATAGCCCCCGACGAGTCGGCCGTGTTGTCGGTCACGCGCATCGAAGGCGGGCATTCGCACAATGTGCTGCCCGCCGAGGTGCAGATCACCGGCACGGTGCGCAGCTTCGACCCCGTCGCACAGGACCGCATCGAGGCCGCGCTGCGCGACTGCGCCGCCGGCGTCGCGCTGGGCAGCGGCACCGAGATCGCGGTGAGCTACACCCGCTACTACCCGGCCACCATCAACAGCGCGGCCGAGGCCGAGCTGGCGCTGGCCGCGGCCGCCGAGGCGGGTCTGCAGGCCAGCCTAGCGCCCCGTCCGGCCTTCACCTCGGAGGACTTCGCCTTCATGCTGCGCGCGCGGCCCGGCGCCTATCTGTGGCTGGGCCAGGGCCACGCCGGCGACTCCAGGCCGCTGCACCACCCCGGCTACGACTTCAACGACGCGGCGCTGCCGCTGGGCATACGCTGGTTTGTCGCGGTGGTGCGCAAGGCCCTGCCGGCCTGAGGACGGCAATGAACGGCAGGCCCGGCGGTCTCGCCGCGCCCTGGCCTCAGACGCGCCGCGCAGCGATCAGCAGAAACATCGGCCGCTCGCGCTCCTCGGCCAGCGCCGGCGCGGCGGCGATCTGCGCGTCGCTGGGATGCCATTCCTGCAGGCTGCTCAGCGCAAAGCCGTGGCGCAGCAGCGCGTTGAGATAGCTGTCCAGCCGCCGGTGCTGCTTGATCACGCCCGGCGCCAGCCAGTCGCTGACGCGCGCGCCCTCCAGCGCGTAACCGTCCACCGGCCAGTGGCGCTGCCCGTCGGCATCGCTGGCCCAAGACTGGCGTCGTGGCGCGGTGAAGATCGGATGTTCCAACGACAACACCAAGGCCGCGCCCGGCGCCAGCAGGCGCTGCAGCTCCGCCAGCAGGCCATCGAGGTTCTCGATGTAGTGCAGCACCAGCGAGCTGTAGGCCAGATCGAAGCCGGCCTCGGGCAGGGCCAGCCGCTCCAGGTGTTCGAGATCGGCGCGCTGGTAGCGCAGCGCCGCCGCGTCGCCGGCCGGCCCCTCGGCGCGCGCACGCGCCAGCATGTTCTCCGACACATCCAGGCCCAGCACCTCGGCCGCGCCCTGGCCCAGCGCCCAGCGGCTGAACCAGCCGAAGCCGCAACCCAGGTCCAGCACGCGCAGCCCGGCCAGCGGCGGCAGCAGCGCCCGCAGCGCCGGCCATTCCGGCGCACCGTCCAGGCCTTGCACCGAGCGGGCCAGCTGGCTGTAGCCGGCAAAGAACTGCGGATCGTCGTAGATGTTTTGTGTGCTCATGACCTATTGTCGCCAGCGAGCTAAGCTCGAACGAGCGCATGGTCTTGGGCACTTGAGAAGGCACTGACGTCAACGTCGGAAAGAACAAGCGGGCTCTTCAAGACACGTCGCGCTCGCCCCTCAGAGCCGTATCCAATGATTGTCCAACTCCATCGTCGGCAGCGCCTTGCCCGCGCCGTCCGGCAGATGCAGCACCCTTCCCCGCCCGCCGGCCCACAGACCATCGGGGCTCTCGGCCAACGCGCAGGCTTCGGGCAAGGGGGTCAGGCCTTGCCACAAGCCCTGGGCATCGAAGCGGGCCACGCCGCCGCTGCGCGGGCAGCCGATCGCAAAGCCCTCGGCGCTGGCGGCGATGTCGCCACCGTAGCCGGCCAGCGCGGGTTGCTCCTCAGCCAGGCGCAGCGCGTGGCCGTCGAAGACCGCGAGTATGGGCGCGGACGCCTTGGCGGCCTTGTCCTCATGCTCGGCCTGGATCGCGATGCCCAGCCTGCCATCGGGCCGCCAGGCCAGATGGCGCAGGCTCAGGCGGGTATCGTCCACGCGCCATTGCCCGCGCAGCTCGCCACTGGCGGCGTCGAGCCTCACCAGGGACGAGTCCATCGCCGCCAGGTCCAGCTTCAGGCGCCCGCTCTCGGGCCGCGTCTGGATGCCGCCGTTGGCGACCCAGAGGCTGTCGCCGCGCGGCAGCAGCTCATGCACATCGACACCATGGCTGGGCCACTCGGCGATCTTCTGCAGGCTCTTCGCGTCGCGCAGGCCGATCAGGCCGGCGCCGCTGTCCAGATCGGTCTCGCCGCTGTAGAGGTGGCGACCATCGGGGCTCAGCGCCAGATGGCCGGTGAAGGCCCGCTCGGGCTCGATCCACTGCCATTGCAGCGCCCGCCCGGTCTGCGGCGACAAGCGCAGCAGCCAGTCGCCGGGCCGGCGCGCCACCGCCAGCACGCTGGCGCCGCCGCGCTCGCGCAGCAGGCCATGGGCACGGGTCGGCACCTCG